>JBNMLE010000005.1:0-43686 GCA_050874705.1 Bacilli bacterium | reverse complement strand
GTTTGAACTTGTTAATGAAATAATTAATAACCCAGAAAATTTTATTGAACTCAAAGATGATGATTCACTAGATGATGATTTCATTAATAACGAAAAGTATTGTGAAGTACTAAAAACTATTATTTCTATTTGCTCCAATATTTTAAATATAGAGAAAAATAAAATTGCTCCAAATAGTAATATCTTTATAGGTCTACAAGGCGATTCGTTCTCATACATGGAACTTATTGCCGATGTAGAAGAAAAATTTGCAATAACAATTCCTTCTGAACAAATTGGGAAATTATTAACTCCGAAAGATTTAACAATCGCAGTATTGAAAATAAAAAAATAACCGCTTTTGCGGTTATTTTAAGTATTTTTCCTTGATTATTTTTAGCGTTGGAGCATCGGCTTTTGAAAAATCTAATTTATCTAATTCTTCTTTATTTGCCCATGTTTTATTTATATGTTCTGTCAAGACTGGTTCACCACTTATAAGTTCACAGCGATATGTATCAATGTGCAAGATTTGAGTAGGATATTCATCAATAATTTTTGTAATCAACTCATGAACAACAACTTCAATTTTTAGTTCTTCTTTAAGTTCTCTTGCAAGAGCTTGTTCAGGAGTTTCCCCAGGTTCAATTTTTCCACCAGGAAATTCCCATTTAAATCTTGTTTCTCCTTTATTGCCTCTTTGAGCTGAGAAAACTTTATTATCTTTTATGATTGCACCCGCTACAACAAATACTTCTCTTTTCATAAATACCTCTTCGTTATTATAGAACTTTTATTTTAAATGTTATAGAATATATTGATGAAAAAAATATTATTTATTTGTCACGGAAACATTTGTCGAAGTGCTGCTGCTGAATATATATGTAAATTTTTGCTCAATAAATATAATTTAAATGATAAATATTTTGTTTTTTCTCGTGGCACATCTAGCGAAGAATTTGGAAATGATTTATATCCTCCAATGAAAACTCAATTAAGAAAACATAATATCCCTTTCTCATCACATTTTGCTCGAAAAGTTAGCAAACAGGAACTTGATTCATCTGATTTTATCTATTATATGGATCAAAATAATTTAAGAAACCTATTATTCATAGATGAATCAAATAAGGAAAAATACAAAATAATTTGCTATTTAAATAATGATATCTCCTATATAGAAGATCCTTGGTACACTGACAATTTTGATTTAGTGTTTAATGAATTATATGAATGTATTGAAACAATAATTGAAGAGGTTTTAATAAATGGATAAGTCTGGTTTTTGGTCAAAAGCATTAAATTTTATAAAGAAAACAACTCCTTTTGTGGTTACAGAGGAAGTTTATAGAAATATGTTTAACCATCATATATATCAATATGAACCATTATCTTTTTCTGATATCGATTTCCCAGATTTAGTAAAAGAAAAACATACATTTAAATCAGTAAAAAATACACTCGTAGGATATATTTATAAAAATAAAAACATTAGTCCTGATAAGTTCCTTATTTTCTCTCATGGCTATGGAGGCGGAGGCGAACATACATATTTAGATTTAATACACTGCTTTACAACATTTGGTTTCTATGTTTTTGCATATGATGCAACTGCAAATGATGAAAGCGAAGGAAATAAAATGCGCGGCTTTACACAAGGATATATCGATGCTAATAACGCAATGAAATATATTGAATCACTGGAGATTTACAAGGATTTCCCACTTTATGCGGCGGGACATTCATGGGGAGGATTTTCTTCAAGCACCGCTATCGGAAATCATTCTAGAATCAAAGGATTAATTGCTTTTTCAGGGTTTAATAAAGCAACAGGAATTTTCAAAGCTAATGGCAATAAATATGCTGGTGAACAGGCAGATGTTTTTATGCCTTATGTTGATACATATGAAGAATTTCTTTTTGGAAGAGACGCTAATGTGAGTGCAATTGAATCATTTAAAAAATCAAAAGCAAGAATTGTAATCATTCATAGCGAAGATGATAAAACTGTGCCTATTTCCGCTGGATATGATTTATATTTTAATGAATTTAAAAAAGATCCTCGCTTTCTTTTCATCAAACTTAAAAATAAAGGCCACGGAACTGTTTATTATACAGATTACGGTAAACAATATTACGATTCATTTAATGCATTTATAAAAGAAGAAGTTAAAAAACAAAAGATGGATGCTGAGCAGAAAAAAGAATTTATTAAATCAACCCTTAACCGCACAATATATAACAATATGGTTGATTATAATTTAATTAAAAAGGCTGTTGATTTTATTATCAAATAATCATTTTTTTGAGCAACTAACAATTAAATATTTTTCTTTAATCAAAAAACAATCATTTTGTCGACATAAAACATTTTGTTTATAAAATGATATCGAGGTAAAAATATGAAAAAGAGATTTATTTTATTATTATCAGCTTTACTTTTAGCATCATGTAATTCTAACCCAACTACTGGTGAATCTAATTCTTCATCTAGCACAACCACTACTGAAAGCATCGAACATCTTTATTCAGTTGATGTTCCTACAATTGCACATCGTGGATATGCGATTAGTGAGGTAGAAAACACAGCGGGTTCTTTCATTGAAGCAGGAAAAAGAAATTTTATTGGAATTGAAACAGATATTTATTTTACAAAAGATAATTGGGTTGTTTGTAATCATGACAATAAAATTAAAGGCATGAATAAAAACATTGATGAATGTACCATTGATGAAATAATGGAAGTTGACTTATCTATAAAAGGCGATAAAGAAGTTCGCGTTTGCACATTTAATGAATATTTACAAATTTGCGCTCAATATGGCAAAATTCCAGTCATCGAATTTAAAACAACTCCTGCTGAAAATAGAATTGAATTTATTATTGACTTAATCAAACAAGAATATGGTGATATCAACAATGTCATGTTTATTTCATTTGGAAGACTTATTCTTCAAAGAATGCAAAAATTTGCAAGACTAAATGACTATAAATATGAAATATATCGCTTAACGCAATCTGACAGCGCTATTGATGAAGCAATAGAAGATAAGATGCATATTGATCATCAATGGGACATATTGACTGATGAACAAATTAAAAAAGTTAAAGAAGCAAATTTAAAAGTAACCGCTTGGACATGTAACGATGAAAAAGCAATTCCAAATCTTATTGAAAGAGGCGTTGAAATAATTACAACTGATTACATAGAATGTGATCCAAAATATTGCTAGTCCAAATAAAAACGTGGTAAATCCCACGTTTTTTTAGATTAATTCTTAAATTGAGAAGAATACATTGAATAATAAAAGCCGTGCATATTCATTAAGTAGTCATGGCTACCTTGTTCAATTATATGACCATCTTTTAATACCAAAATAATATCAGCGTTTCTTATTGTTGAAAGTCTATGCGCTATAACAATAGAGGTTTTATTTTCCATCATTTTATCAAATGCATCAGTTATAAGTTTTTCACTTCGAGTATCAACATTTGAAGTGGCTTCGTCAAGAATAACAATATCGCTTTTTAAAAGCATAACTCTAGCAATAGAAATCATTTGTCGTTCACCATCGCTAAGACCTTCTTTGCTTGTAACAAATGTGTTATAACCTTTAGGAAGAGTATTTATAAATGTATCAGCATGAGCTTGTTTGCAAGCTTCAATAACTTCTTCGTCTGTCGCATCTGGTTTAGCATATCTTACATTGTCCATAATGGTTCCAGAAAAAATCCATGTTTCTTGAAGCACCATACCAAAGTTATTTCTTAACGAATTTTTAGATATTTCTTTTTGTGAAACGCCATTAAACAAAATATCGCCACCAGTCGGAGAATAAAAATTCATTAAAATATTTATTAATGTCGTTTTTCCAGCTCCTGTTGGTCCAACAATAGCAACTCTTTGGCCTTTTAATATTGTTTGATTGAAGTTTTCAATTAACTTAGTATTTGGCGTGTATGAAAAACACATATTTTTGAATTCAATTCTTTCAATGTTGTGAATTTCTTTTGTTCCATCGTCGATGTCATTTTGTTTGTTAAGAAAATCATTAAGCCTCTTAAAAGAGAATACCGCCATTTCGTATTCGCTAATAACACCACTTATTTCATTAAATGGTTTTGTGTATTGATTTGTATAACTTAAAAAAGATGCAACTTTACCTATTGTCATAGTGGCTCCTAATGTAATAAGAGTCTCATTATTAGACATAGTGAACATAACAATTCCAGCAACACCAATAATCGCATAAATAATGTTGTTAACTAATCTCGTTGAAGGATTAATCCATGAAGCTGAAAATAAAGCAACAACACCATGTTTTTTCAATTCTTCATCTTTGCTTTTAAATATGCTTTTTGATTCATTTTGATAATTGAGCGATTGAACCAAATCGCAGTTTGCAATGTTTTCTATTGATATTGAATTTAAGTTAGATTGTAATTCAGACTGTTTTTTAAAATATTTATGAGAAAATTTTGCTACAAAATTAGACATTAACACGCTTAAAGGAGAAAGGACAATAACACCAAGGGCTAATATCCAATTTACATAAAACATTATTGCAATTGTAGCAGCAATCATTAATAGTCCTTCGATCAATGATTTCAATACAGAAAACATTCCATTGGCAATATTTTCTATATCACCAATTTCAAGTTGAATTAAATTTCCACGCGTGTTGTGATACATATCGTTTATTGAAATATTATTAATTTTTTCAAATACATCATCACGCATCTTTTTAATTGTATTTTGTGTAATTTTTCCAACTAAATATTCGAAAAAATATCCAGCAAAAACACCCAAAAAGGAAATAGCTGCACAAACACCAATATATATACCAAATAGTGTTCCGTCTTTTTCAAGTGCGGCATCAAGAGCTTTACCAATAAGAAATGGTTGACCTAGCTGTGCAATTACAAAAATCAAAACAAAAATAAATATCAAAACAATTCTAAAGACTTCCGGTTTTAAATATGAAAAGAAGCGCTTTTTATAATCCATTTTATTCAGCCTCCTTTTTAATTTGTGACTCGTATGTTTCTTTATAAATATGGCAATTTTCTAGTAAATCCTCATGTTTACCAACACCAGCAAGTTTTCCGCCTTCAAGAACAATAATTAAATCTGAATTCATGATTGTTGAGACTCTTTGTGAAACTATAACTTTCGTAATTCCTTTGAAATTTGCGGAGATATTTTCACGAACTTGCTTATCAGTCAATAAATCAAGAGCGGATGTTGAATCATCAAGAATTAGCAATTCTGGTTGCTTAATTAACGCTCTTGCTATGCATAATCTTTGTCTTTGACCACCAGAAAAATTCTTTCCTTCTTCTTCTACTTCGTGTTCGATATTGTCTGCATATTTAAAAACGAAATCATATGCCATGGCGTTTTTTAAAGCGTTTACTATATCATCATCATTTTTAAAAGAATCACCCATCAAAATATTTGAACGAATAGTTCCTTTAAATAATGTGGATTTTTGAGGAACATATCCTATTTCTTTTCTTAAAGATGATAGAGAATAAGTCTTTAAGTTTTCACCTTTATAGTTAATATAGCCACTACTAGGATCAACGAATCTTTCAATAAGATTTATGATTGTTGATTTGCCACTACCAGTTCCGCCAATTATTCCAAGAGATTGTCCCTTTAAAAGTGAAAAATTAATATTGCTGATTGCGTTATTACCATCATTTTCATAACACAATGACACATTGTTAAATGACAATAATTCTTCACCATCTTTTATAGTTTTTGTTATAGGATTATCTATATCTTTAATATTAGGCTCTGTAGATAAAATTTCATCAACTCTTTTTCTTGAAACATTAGCTTTTGTCAAAACAAGAACAACATTTGTAAGCTGAACAAGTGTTACAAATATTTGTGCCAAATATGCTACTTCGGTAATGATTGTTGATGCAAATTCTACACTTACATTTGAAGCATCATTAACAATTGGTTTTCCACCAATAAGGACAACAAGAATTGTTGCTATAGAAATAATTGCGAATGTTAATGGATTAATTAACGAATTTAATTTATTAACATGTATCGCTGCTTTTTTATATTTTTCAGTTTGGGTTTTATATTTACTGTTTTCGAATTCTTGCTTGTTAAAAGCTCTTATCACTTTAGCGCCTTCAACTACATCACTTGTATTATTAGATAAATTATCAAGTTGGTTTTGAATTCCCAAATATTCTTTTGAAGATTTACTCATAATAAAGAAAACAATGAACAAAATAACAGGAATTATTGAAAGGAAAATAAGTCCGATCTGCCAATTTAAGATTAACGATATTGCTAAAGCGCCTAATATGATAAAAGGCGCTCTTACGATCAATCTAATAAAAATCAAGACACCTTGCTGAACTTGATATGTATCAGCATTAAGTATGGTTAGAAGTTTGTTTGAACCAATTTTTTCTCTTTCTTTCTTTGAAAAAGATAGAATTTTATTGTATAAATTTTCTCTAACTTCTGTTCCAACTTTCATAGCAGTAGATGCCGCTATATATTGCGTTATCATTGTAATTAAGAATCCAATAATTCCCATTGAAATAATTATTACAAAACCAATTATCGCATCATTAAGCGATTGATTAGCGTAAACCCATGTTCCAAAAGATCTTATGAATTTAGCTAATTCAGCACTTAAAGGGTTTGGAATAGCGTTTGCTTCTCCATATTTTGACAAGTCAATTATGGACTTCATAAATAATGGAATAAGCAAATCAAAAACAGCTTCAACCATTTTAAGCATTGGTCCAATGACAAAAGCTAAAATATTATTTTTATATGAATAAAATGTCTTTTTAATCATAAATATTAGATATCTTTTGCTTCATCAATTGTTTCTTGATATGCACTAGCAATTTTTTGAGATAATTTTTGTTTCTTTTTTGGTCCTTGTTTGGAACGATTAGCTTTTAATAACTGATTAGATAATTTAATATCATCAGTTGTTGCCTTAGGTCTATTAATTGGATCAGGACTATTAACAGTGATTTGTTTATAAGGAACAATAATATTATTTTTTACAAACATTTGATATATTTCACGATTAAAGTCTCTATTTGCTTGAAAACGATATTCGGCTTTTGTTTGAATGACAAACATAAATGAAATACCACCATCATCGAAATTTGCTATTCCTTTATAATATGGACCATCAACAATTTGAGGCATTCTTTCTTTAATTTTCGGAAGTTCTCGCGCAAAAACTGCTTCGCATCTTTCAACATCTTCATTATAAGAAGCATCCATCGTGACTGATATGGTGTTTAAAGAACGAGATAAATTAACGCATGTTGTAATGGAACTATTATTAATTGACTTGACATTGCCGACTTTATCATTAAGACGAACTGCTCTTAAGCCAATTTCCTCTACATAACCTCTAAATCCATCAATAATAACTAAATCACCAACAGAAAAATAATCATCAAAAACAATAAATAAGCCTGAAACAATATCATTGATCAATGATTGACATCCAAGACCAATAACAAGAGTTAATACTCCAATCGATGCAACAATACCTGTAACATCGACTCCCCAGGTTGATAAAATGAAAGCTATTGCTACTAATATCGCAACATATTTAATAAGTGAACGAATAAGCGATGTTGTTGTTTTAGCGCGTTTTGAACTAGTTGAAAATAATTTAATAACAAAATTTAAAATAAAATAAACCGCAAAAGTTATTACTAAAATAACAATTGTTGCTATTATTTTTTCCCCAGCATTCATGAAGGAATTTTTAATAATTTCAAATCCATTTGGAATATCAGGGCTTCCATAAATTTTATTAGCAAATTCATCACCATATATTTCTCGAGCAAATAATAAAGTAATTAGGAAACCGATAGAGACAACAAAAACCGCTATCGAAAGTATAAATGATACTTTTTGCCATTTAGTTTTTCTTGACCACCACGTTTCTTTTTTCTCTACATTTTTTGTTTCTTTATTTTCCATTATCTATTCCCTCCACATGTATCAACTTTGAATACTGTTCAATGATTTTCAAATAATCAACTTTGTTTGTGCTATAAAAGTTTAGTTCGTAATCTTTATTTAATTCTAAGACAAATTCTCCGTTATAAACGCCACTTTTTTCAAAACAAATCTCATGAATTATATTTTTGTTTTCTTCGACTCGAAAAAGAAGATCATAATCTTTTATAGTTAAATCAAAATTATAAGATAAAACATTATTACTTAATGATAAACAATTATCGAAGTTATTAATCAAAGGTTCGCTTTTAACAAATGCGTTTGATAAAAAAGCTCCACCTGCAACAACACTTATAGTTAATGAAGATAATACTAATCCTTTATTTAAGAGCAAATTTGCTCTTTTGCTTTTTGCAAATTCATTTTCGAACGAATTTTTATTAAATTCATCCACTACTAATTCATCACTTAATGCACCATTATCAACATCTAAAGATTCAACTGGCGAATTATTCACATCAAAATAATTAAATTCATAAGTTTCCATCACACATAATATATCAAACTTTAAATAAATATTAAAGTTTATAGACAAATATTTAAATAATAAAAAAATGAACCTCACTGGTTCACTACATACCTAATTACAAGAACAATATCTCGTAATGGTGGACCTGACCGGGATCGAACCGGCTACCTCCTCCATGCCATGGAGGCGCTCTCCCAGGTGAGCTACAGGCCCAACGCAATAATTAATGATACTACACTTCTAACAATATTCAAGATTTTTTACATCCAATTATTTGTTTTTCTTGCTCTTTTCGGCTTCTTTTTCTCTGATTCATTTTGTTTTGTTGCCTTTTTTATTTTTTTAATCATTTTTTTCTTCTTTGATTTTGATGCTTTAGAAAAAATAATAATAAATACTATTATCAAAACAAGAACAACGATTCCAGCTAAAATATAAACATATAAAGGAATAGAACTAAAATCAAATGAATTATCATCTGTTGGGGCAATATATTCAGCACTTTTACATATTTCATCAGTTAAAGGTGAAGCAAATTTTTCATCTTTTTCAGCACCATAGATGTAATCGGCCCATTGAGGAAAATCAATGAACGGATTTCTATTATGCTGATAATTGTTATATATCAAATCATTTCTGTGCATTTCATATTCATCAACTGGATCTAATTTATTCCATTCAAGCAAATCTTTTATATTTCCATAAACTGCAGTCACGTTATCGCTACTATGAACAGAGTCTTTACCAGGGACAACATAAAAAACTAATTCTAAATTTGGATCAAAGTCAGATATAGTTCCACTAGATTTTGCAAAATTATTATACATTGCAGCCATATAAAAACAGGCTCGTGCTATATCACCTTTGTCTTGGTCTTGTGGTTCAAAAACTTCATGAGCTAAATCGCTCGTAGATGATGTTTTAGCAGTACCAAATTTATTGTTCTTTGTAGATTCTCTATTACCTACCTTTGAAACATCTTTAACAAAACCATAGGAATAATTATTGTGTAAAGATTGATTAACATAACCATCAGCGGCAACAAGATGGTGTAAATCCGTACCCGCTGGTCCTTCTGCACCATTACCTCCGAATTTGAATCCTTGAGATTGTGGCCAAATGTGTTCACGATTAATTCCTTTAGCGCTATGATCGTCCCATGCTTTAATTTTCGCGTCGTCACTCGTTTGATCTCTATAATAACAATGAATATAAGGATTATTCTTTTTATTGCTTGAACTGCCATATTCATAATCATAAATATAATTTGCTGTTGAATCATATTTTCCAAAAGATGTGGAATTTGCTGGGGATAATGACCAATCGCGGTCTGTTATTTCATATATTTTCCAAACATTGTCATAAGAATAATATTCAAAATTTTCTCTTAATATAGGCTTGAGATTTTTTAAAAGATTAGTCCCTTGTCGTTCACTGTTAGCTAAATCATTTAATGATGAATAATAATTTCGAATTTTGTCTTCACTAACAGCGTTCAAATTAATTGATGTTGTTAATGATGAACTTTTGGCTGCATTTACTTTAACGGCGCTATTTGTAGCACAGCTTGTTAATAACAAATTAATTAAAAGTAACAAACCAATTTTCTTCATGACTTCATTATAATATAAGGTTTTATTTTTAATAAAGAGAAAAATAAAAAAGGTTTGCTAGGCAAACCTATAAATACTAGTGGCGCGCTAAAGACGATTCGAACGTCCGACCCTCTTCTTAGGAGGAAGATGCTCTGTCCAGCTGAGCTATTAGCGCGTAAATACTATTTTGTTAAATCGTCACAATAAATTGATATTGATTCTTTAATAGAAGTTTCTTTAGCGCTTCTACCATATTTATCAACATCCATTTTATTACGAATTTCGTGAGTCAACATGCATGGACCACCGATACAACCACCTGGGCAAGCCATACCTTCAATGAAGTTAAAATCACGTGTTGGAGATTTGGCTTTTAATAAACCTAATTTGCAATTATCTATTCCATCGCACGCAAGTGGTTTAACTTCAAAATCACTATTTTGCTCTTTAAGTGCTTCTTTAACAGCATCGCTTAATCCACCGCTTCTTGCAAAAATACGTCCGTAATAAGAAGCGTTATCAAGAGGTGATTCTTCAAGCGTTGTCGCTTCAATATCACGTGCATCCACTAATGCTTGTAATTCTTCAAAAGTTAAAACATAATCAACATATTTACGAACTTCATCTTTTTGTGCTTCACGTTTTTTAGCAACGCAAGGTCCAATAAAGACAATGTGTGCATTTTCATTATGCTCTTTGATCCATTTTGAAATCATTGCCATTGGTGAAAGATTATGAGATATATATTCAGCAAGATTTGGGAAATATTTTTGTATATAAGTCACAAATGCAGGACAGCAAGAAGATGTTAAGAATCCTTTTTCTGCAAGCTCTTTCGCCTCAGAATATGCAACCATATCAGCACCTAAAGCGGCTTCAACAACATCTTTAAAGCCGAGTTTCTTTAAAGCTGTAACAAGTTGTCCAAGACTATATTCGCGAAGTTGTGATGCAATTGATGGTGCAACAACAGCGTATACAGGATATTTCTTTGAAAAATCAGAATCTTTAAGAAGATCGATTACATTTGTAATATAAGATTTATCCATGATAGCGCCGAAAGGACATTGATATACACATGCACCGCATTGAATGCATTTGCTATCATCTATTTCAGCGGCATCATCTGCACCTGGATGAATTGCTTTAACTTTGCAAGCAAGTTCACAAGGTCTTTGAATATTAGCAATAGCGTTATATGGGCATGCTTTAGCGCACATTCCACAGTTTACGCATTTGCTTTTATCTATTTTTGCAGCTCTTGTATTTGGATCAAAAATAATTGCCTTTTTCATACATGCGTGTTCACATCTATGAGCAATACATCCACGGCATCTATCTGTAACAAGATATCCTCCAAGAGGACATTCATCACAGGCGATATTAATAACCTCAACAATATTATCAATATTTTTATTTCCGCCTAATGCTAATTTTAATCTTTTTAAAACAATTGCTCTTTCCTTATAAATGCAGCAGCGCATTGAAGGCTTTGGACCCGGAACAATTTTTTCAGGAATATCATTATATTCTTCAAGTAATGTTCCGTTAAAAGAAGCTCTAGCAACTTCTTTAAGAACTTTGTATTTTAATTCTTGAACATTTGTATCAAATTTTGCCATGATTTTTCCTCCTAATAGTATGTAACATTAACAGATTTTCCCATCTGTTTTAGTAGTTTAGTTAATTCGTCTATTAATTGCATCTTAAATTTAATATTTATTTTTTCATCTTGGTGAGCTTGATTTACTGCACATCCAACGAAGAAGTTAACATCTGTTGCTTCTTCAAACAAGATCTTTGCAATAAGCGAAGCACCATCTTGTTTATATGACCAATTGAAGTAATCAGTATTTGTCGATAGATAATTCTTTGCATATACGAGAACTCTATTTAAAGTAATTACTCCTTCAGTAACAAGGTCAACACCTTCGATAAATGATGTAGGTGGTATATCTTTGTCAACATAATCTAACGCTAGTTCAAGTTCTTGATGAAGGAACTTGGCCACAATGTTAGATGTTGTACCACCGCAAACGATGTGCTTGCCTGGTTTTGCAAAGAACAAAGATAACATTCTTTCATCATCATCTTTATTAGTTGGTGGTCCAATCATCAAATTAGCTTGAGAATGTTCTCTAATTCTAATAACAGCGCATGTAGTATCATCGCCTGGCCTATGATTATATAATTCGTTGCAATGATCAATTAAGATTGTTGCAAGAGATTTTGAAGAATAGCTTGTATGATATAAGGCTTCCGCAAAATCGTGGATTTCTGGTAAATCCCAGCCAAAATTAAGCGTTTCTCCAACTCCGGCGTATTTAACACCATCAGACATTAAGAAGAAAGTGTCGTAAAGAGAAGCTTTCAAACTTGCATGATAAATTTTCTTATTGTCGATAATTATTTCATCAAAATTTATTTCATTTACTTTTCCGTTATGAATCATAAATGGAGTAGGATTATCGTAATTATAAATATCGACATATCTATTTTTAATTATTTTAATAATCGTAAAAGTTGAATATGCGACTCCGCGCACTTTACATATTGGCAATGTTTTAGCAATATATCTAACGCATTCATCAATTGGCAACTGATTAGCCATTAATGTAGATAGCATTTCAGCGGTCAATGTTGAAAGAATATTGGCTTTAACTCCGCTTCCTAAACCGTCCGCTAAAACAAGAATTTTTGTATCAGCGTTTGGTGAAATAATCTCCACGTGATCACCACAAAGCTCTTCGCCAACATGGTTCAAAGATAAATAACCGATTTCGGTAAAATATCTATTTTCTATCATCCTTTAAAGTATCCTTTAGTGATGTTAAAGCTACTTTTGTTTCGGCGGCACTTTCGCCAAGCAATGAAGCAATTTCTTGAACAGCCATCATATTTTTTGAAACTACCTTATCAGCAATTTCGATGGACTTTTGCAGTATTTCATCTCGTTTTTGAGTGTCTAATACATGTTTTGTTATATCTCTCATAATCGCAATAATAATATGGTGACGCTCATCGTAAACAATATTAGTTTCGACATATTTATCATATTGCGATAAATAAATCCTTTTCCCGATGACTCTTTCTCCACCAAGTGCACGAACAAAATCCTCAGGATCCATAATCATGCTGATATTATTGTGAATCAAAAATCTTTGGTCAGGAATATTGATAATCTTACACATTGTTTTGTTAATGAGTTGTATATCAAATTTCTCATCAACAACGATAATTCCATTAGGAGAATTAGAAACAATGTTATCAGAAAAAGATTCCGCTTTTTCAATTAAGGAAGGTAGACACATTTCAATAATGGCTTTCCCTTGGATAATTGCAATTGCTTTATCGCGGCAAGAACTATAACCGCATGAACCACAGTTAAGACGATTCTTTTCATCAGCTTTGCCCATTTTTGCAAGCATTTCATTTATTTCGTTTTCGCCAGGAATAGCGTGCAAGACACTAATTTGATTATAATTCCTAACTATATCTTCGCTTTTTAAAACATAATCATCATAATCTTTTTCGCCAGCAAATTTATTAATAGTGGCAAATGAAGAAATAAAACTTTTGCTATTTTTAACCATTGGACCATTAATGCAGCTTCCATGACATGATGACATTTCAATAAAGCATTTATGAACTTTGCCATTAATCACATCTTCAATAGCTTTTTTAACTTCATCTTCACCATCAACAGCAAAATATTCAAATGATTTATTGCTGCAATCCATGGTTTTTAAAACCCCACCACAAGTAGGGAAAAATCTTGCTTTTGTTTTTTCATCATTATCGAAAATATTATCTTTTTCAATAACAATATTTTCTTCATTTAGCCATTCATTGAGTTCAGGATAAGTTAGAACAGCATCAATATAATCAGGGTTTCTATCAGCTTCATCCTTTTTAGCAATGCAAGGTCCTACAAAAACAACCTTTGTATTTTTACCATATCTAGCCTTAATGTCTTTACCATGAGCAAGCATTGGAGATAAAACATCCGCTAAATATTTAAGAGCTTGTGGATAATGTTTTTGAATGAGCAAATTAACTGCATGACAACAAGAAGAGATAATAACATCATGATTATCATCAAGCATTTCATCATATGCCTTTTTAACTATAGTTGCTCCAATAGCGGTTTCTTCAACATCATAAAAACCAAGCCTTTTCATCGCTTCAGTAAATGTTTTCAAACTTGCATAAGAATATTCACTAACAAAAGATGGAGCTAAAGAAATAATTACTTTTTCGTTGTTTTTAATTAATTCCTTAACTTCATTTACATCGTTGCGAACAATTTTTAAATGTTGAGGGCAAACTAAATGACATGTACCACAAAGTATGCAGTCTTCATGAACAATGCTTGCCTTATTATCAGCAAAAGAAATACATTTAACTGGACAATAACGAATACATTTATAACAATTTTTGCAGTCGCTTGTTTTGCTTTCTAAAGCATATTTTTTCATAAATGCTAATCCTTAAAATTTGAAAGAATGTATTTATCAAAAATGGCATCAAAATTGTCTTTAGTTACACCAGTAATAATTTGATCATCAACTTTAATTGAAACACCAGCTACTCCACAGTTTCCGAGACAAAAAGTAGCCTTCAAAGTAACTTTTTCTCCTAAGTTATTTTTGGCGATTCTGTCTTTCATTAAGTTAATAATGTCATAGCTGCCTTTTAAGTGGCATGATGAACCAACACATACAAGAATAGTCATATTATTTTCTCCTAAAAACACTTCTTTATAAAGAAGTTATCTTAATTATAATATTTTAGTGTTTTTAACACTAGAATAATCTTGTTGAAAGAGTTTACACTTTTAAAAATCCTTGCAAATCTAAAATATTCGTTAAATAAATCTTTAAAATTATATGTTTTAAACTACTTTATTTTTAAAAAATATTTCTATTTCAAAGTTACTTTTTTGAAAAATAAATTAACAATTTTTGCCCATCAAATAAGCTTGTTTCATAAAATCGGAGTTTATTATATCTCCTTTTTTCTCCATACCACCTGCAATGATGGCGCCTTTTTCAGGACACTCTTCAAGACAATCACGTGAAAATCCTCTTATCGCTTCGATTGTTGAATTTAGCATTTCGACATTATCATCCCAAGCTGTAATTATTATGTATATATCAGAATGAATTCTTGTATAATTTTGCACCATTCTATCAATAAAAACTTTTAATTGCCCAGACATTGAATAAAAATAAACTGGGGTTGCTAAAACAATTACGTCTGCTTTCTCCATTAATACCGCTAATTCGTTCATATCATCATTTTTGTAACAATGTCCAAGATTAGTGCATGCATAACAACCTTCACAATATTGAATTTTTTTCTCATGAAGTCTTATATATTTAACTTCGTTATTACTTTCCAAAGCGCCTTTCTCAAATTGCCTGCATAACAAATCGGAATTTCCGTCTTTTCTTGGTGATGAACTAATAATTAGCACTTTTTTCATATTTTTAATCCTTTAATTTTTAATATTTAGATATAAATGGTCGGAGCAGTGAGAATCGGACTCACGACCTCTTGGTCCCGAACCAAGCGCACTACCAACTGTGCTATGCCCCGACAATTGAAAAAATTATAAATCTAAACCGAATTCAAATAAAGACATTTGATCAGTATCGCCTAAATCTTTTAGAACTCCAAGTTTTGTTAAATCATCAACGTTTGTTGAATTAAGTTTTGTTCTTCTAAGCAAATCTTCTTTAGTTTTAAATTTGCCATCTTTTCTTGCTTCAACAACGCTTATAGCGGCGTTTTCTCCAAGCCCATCTAAAACGATAAATGGAGGAATTAAGGATTTATTTTCATGATCAACTACGAAAGTTGTAGCTTCAGATTTATATAAATCTATATTTTCAAATTTAAATCCACGTTCATGCATTTCAATAGCAATCTTAAGCATATTAAAGATGTCTTTTTCTTTAGGCGAAATCTTATCAGTTCGATTTGCCTTTTTACGTTTAATTTCTTCATAACGTTGGATAATTGCGTCAAGCCCGCCGAGCATAGCATTGAAATCATATGCTTTACATCTAGCTGAGAACCAAACTGCATAAAATTCTAGTGGATAATAAATTTTAAAATATCCAACACGAACAGCCATGGTTACATATGCAACAGCGTGAGCCTTAGGGAACATATATTGAATTTTATTACAAGAATCAAGATACCATTGTGGGAGGTCATGTTGTCTCATAATTTCTTCGTATTCTGGTTTAAGTTTTCTACCTTTTCTAACATCTTCCATAATCTTAAAAGCAATATCGCTTGGAAGACCTTTTTTAATAAGGTAAGTCATAATATCATCACGACATCCGATAACTTCACGAACTGTACAAGTACCATTTCTAATTAAATCTTGTGCGTTATGTGCCCAAACATCAGTACCATGTGCTAAACCAGCAATAATAACCAAGTCAGCAAAAGATTTTGGTTTAGCATCAATTAAAATATCTTGACCGGTGTCGGTTCCAAATTCTGGTGTTCCAACAGCACCTGTTTTAACTTTTAGATAATTGCTTTTTCTATTTAATGCTTTATCTGTTGAGAACAAAGATATAACTTTTTTATCGTTTAAAGGAATTTTCTTAATATCAATATGGGTCATATCGCTCATAAGACGAAGCGCTAAAGGATCAACGTGACCAAGTAAATCAAGTTTTAATAAAGCGTCGTGAAGAGCTGTATAATCTAGGTGAGTTGTAAACCAAGTTGATGTCTTGTCATCAGCTGGGTATTGAATTGGAGTAAAATCATAAATAGAAAGACCTTTTGGAAGAACCATAATTCCACCAGGGTGTTGACCTGTAGTTCTTTTAACGTCAACACAATGCGAAGCTAAATAGCCAATGTATGATTGAGGTATTTCGTTAGGGTTTTTTCCGTGTCTTTCAAAATATCCTCTAACATAACCAAAGGCGGTTTTATCAGCAACTGTTTCAATTGTTCCTGCTCTAAAAACATTGTGCTCTCCAAAAACAACTTTTGTATAATCGAAAGCTTTTGATTGATAATCGCTAGGGAAGTTCAAATCAATATCTGGAATCTTATCTCCTTTAAATCCAAGGAACGTTTCAAAAGGAATATTTTGGCCATCTTGCACCATTTTTTCACCGCAAATTGGGCATTTTTTATCTGGAAGGTCATATCCAGAAAGAATGTCAGGATCGTTTGTAAATTCAAGATGTTTACATTTTGGACAGCGATAATGAGGAGGCAAAGGATTGACTTCAGTAATGCCAAACATATGCGCAGCAAAAGACGAACCAACACTACCACGAGAACCAACAATAAAGCCTTTGCTATTAGCTTCTTGAACAATTCTTCGAGCAATATAATAAGTAACAGAATAACCATGGCCAATAATACCATCAAGTTCTTTTTCAAGTCTTGTTTTAACAAGTTCTGGCAAAGGATCACCATAAAGTTCTTTAGCGCGAGCTTCAGTTACTTCTTTAAGTATTTTTGGTGAATCTTCAATTACAGGAGGATGAAGCTCTTTTTGAATAGGCTTCAAAGTTTCAATCATATCTGCAATTTTATTTGTGTTAGTAATAACAATTTCAAATGCTTTTTCTTTTCCTAAAAATTCAAAAGCATCAAGCATTTCTTTTGTACTTCTATAATGTTGATTTGGTGCTTCGGCTTTAACATTATTAACGAACAATGGATGTGGTCTTCCTCCAACTCCTTTTGCCGCGATAAAAACATCTCTAAATATTTTGTCTTCTGGGTTTAAATAGTGAACATCACCAGTAGCAACAATTATTTTTCCAAGTTCGTCAGCGGCTTCTACGACATCTTTGATATATTTCTTAATTGTTTCGAAACTATCAACTCCACCAACATTAATTAAATATAAATAATTCTCAGGTGGTTGAACTTCAATATAATCGTAAAAACTTATTACTTTTTTAAGGATATCTTTTGATCTTGTTCTTGCTGTATCAAAAACATCGCCATTAAAGCAAGCAGAACCTAGCAATAAATTTTCTCTTAGTGAACTGAGTTCAGATTTAGGTGTCTTTGGAACATCCGCTAAATATTTTGTGTGAGAATCACTAATTAATTTATATAAGTCGTGCAAACCTTGTTTATTCTTAGCTAATGCAACAACATGAGCTGGTCGCATATGTTTGTACATTAATGTGTTCACTTTTAAAGCAGCTAAATCGCTGTGTTTCAAATGCAAATTATTCTCTGTTAATTTGTGGAGCATTGCTAACCAAACATCATTTAAAATTTTGGCGTCATAGTCAGCTCTATGGGCATCGTCATCATTGTATGTTGTAATTCCTAGGTTTCGAGAAAGCGAGCCTAATCTATGGTTTCTGCTTTCAGGAAACATATATCTTGAAAGTGAAAGAGTGTCAATTTGC
Organism: Bacilli bacterium; assembly: GCA_050874705.1. Taxonomy (GTDB): domain Bacteria; phylum Bacillota_I; class Bacilli_A; order RFN20; family CAG-826; genus Fiminaster. Next base: position 25,191 of record JBNMLE010000005.1, on the reverse strand, counting down.
GGGTTTTTTAAAGGCTCTTGTCCTAAAACTCTTAATTTTTCATTTAAGAAGCCAACATCGAATGTAATGTTGTGTGAAACAAGAATTGAATCACCAAAAAATTCTAATATTCTAGGCATTGCTTCTTTGATGGTTGGAGCATTTTTTACCATTTCATTAGTAATTTTAGTTTTTATTTGAATAGCTTCAGGAATAGGTTTTTCTGGATTAATCATAATGTCAAGTGACTTAACGACTTGACCGCCTTCGAATTTAACAGCACCAAATTCTGTGATTCCGTCATAACGTGAACTTAAACCTGTTGTTTCTAAGTCGAACACAACATAGGATGCATTATGGAGTTCTCTATCGCATGGATTAGGAGCAAATGGCAAATCGTCGTTCACCATATATAATTCGGAACCATATAAAATCTTAACGCCAGTTTTTTCACTTATACTTTGTGCTTCTGGGAACGCTTGAATAACACCGTGATCTGTTACGGCAATAGCTTTGTGTCCCATGTGTTTAGCTAAATTACAATAATCTGTAATTGTAGAAAGTCCGTCCATGACAGACATTTTTGTATGCAAATGTAATTCAACTCTTTTTTGTTCTTCGTTATCATCACGTGGAGCTGGTGGTTCGACAAATTCAAAATGTTTTATTTGAACAATTAATTGGCCGTTAAAACGGTCGTTTTCAGCATACCCTTTAACATGGATAAAGTTACGATTTTTAATTTTATGAATATCTTCTTTGCTAATTTTATCGCTTTCCATTACTTTGACATTTACTGCCCCGGTAATGTTTCCGATTCCAAAATTTAAAAATGTTTTATTGTTTCTACCTACTTTTGGATCGTCAACGCCGAATATTTCGCCAATAAATTCAACATTTCCACTTCCACCATTAATAGAATTAATATTGTCAAAAAATGTGTATGGAAGATTATCTCTCCAGTCATTTGAAGAATTATAACTATTAAATTTCTTATTTTTAGAAATATAATTTGCTTTCATATTTTCAATTGACTCTTTAGCATTCTCAAGAGCTTGTTGTTCATATTCGTGCATTTTTTCTTCATCGCTTTTTTCTTCTTCAACACTTGATTCATCAATATCTTCTTTAATAACTTCTTTGATATCTATTTCGTAGTGTAAAAAAGACAAAAATTCTTTGAAATCCTTAATGACTTCTTCATTATCAACTTTTTCTTGGTCGTTAGCAAAAACAAAGCCAATTTTATTATCTATTTCTTCAAGGACTAAATTAGACGGAAATCTATTATGATATCGATGCCATTCATCAAATAACGCAATAGCGTCATTAACAGTTGGTTTTTTAATATAATTAAATGTAATTGTGTATTGATATTGAATCGTGGACAAAGCATCCATAAATTCTTCAAGCAAAGAGAATTCCCATGGAGTATTTTTGACGATAATCATATCGCATATATTTCTATCAGTTTTTCTTCTTGCGACTGCTTCAAAATCTAGATCAAAGCGATCTATATCTTTCAAACCTATTGAGTTTAAGAAACGTTCCATTTTTGAATTCATAATTAAAACAACCTAACTATATCCATTACTAAAATCGCTATCATTAACGCAAATAATAATCCAAGGCCAATAAATGATACAATGTTTTTAACTTTATTTGGAATTTTCCATTCTTTATATCCAACAATACTTTGGCAATTATTTCTTCTATATTTTAAACGTTTAAATGCATTCACAGTTCCTTCGATTGCGGTAACAAGAAGTTGCCAACCATCAAGACCCGGGAATGGTAGAAGATTAAATATTGCTAAGTTAACAGAAATTAAACCCCAAAAATATAAATAATACGAGAAAGTAAATTGAGAATATATCTGTGAAGAAGTTGTGAATATTCCCACTATTCCAGACATGTTTTTAATTCCGCCTGTAAATAATGATCCTATTCCTTGGAAAATTGCTATAGAAGCATTTCCAAAATCTTTAAAAGTGTCTGTAATTCTTTCACCAAATGGGAGCCAAGTCTTAATTGTTTTAAACGATAATCCAATATCTCCCCACTTAAAATTATTCTCAGAAACTTCGACTGATTTTATCTCTGTTGGAAAATCTTTAACGGCATATTTAATTTCATTATTTTCATCAACGCCGTCATTAACATAAAATCTTAAATTTGCAGTAAAACTAATATCTTTTTGATTTAATTGATAATACCCATTTCTATAATCAGGGTAATTTTTTAAATCCCATTGTTTCCAAATATCAGTTTGCCCAATACCATCAGTTTTATCAGCAGGAAATAAATAAAATGCATCAGTAAAGACAGTGTCATTTTTATTTCCATTAGGATAAAATGTTAAAACATATTTGCCATCATTAAAGGAAACATCATCATCTACGATATAAAAATATGCTGCTTTTGTTGTGCCATTATCATCAAATTCATCGTAAAAATATGCTTTGCCATCATTGTTCTGAATAAAAAACAAACGATCATCATTTCTTAAACCTTGGTTATATAATGTTGAAGTTTCATTCACGACTGCGTAATTTGAAGCTTGAACTTGTGGAAAACAAACATTTGAAACGAAAAATAATGTTAACGCTAAAACGGCATTTAAAATAATTCCGGCTGATAAAACAACTGCTTTCTTATAACGTTTAATGCCATCAATGCTTCTTTCTTCTGGAACAACTACTCCATCTTCAAGTTCTACACCTTCACCATACATTGAAACATATCCACCAAAAGGGATTGCTCTTAAAGAAAAATATGTTTCTTTGCCTTTTTTACGTTTATGAATTAAAGCAGGCCCAAATCCAATTGAAAATTCTTGGCAATAAACATTGAATGCTTTTGCGGTTAGAAAATGGCCAAGTTCATGAATAACAATCAATGCACTTAAAGAAATAACAAATAATACAAATGATAATATTGTGTCTAACATTTATTGGCCTCCTTTCTAGCTTTTTTATCAATTAATTTAGTGAGAAATAATGATGGATGTTTTATAAGAGGTGTTTTATCCACTACTTTTTTAACAATATCATATATTTCATTATAATTAATTTCATGTTTTAGAAATTTGTTAACAGCCACTTCATTAGCTGCATTTAATGCTATCATCTTTGATGCACCATTTTTAAGACATTGTTTTGCAAGTTCGGTTAAAGGATAACGTTTTGGATTATAGTCATGAAAATGGCAATTAGACAATTCATTCAAATTATTAATTTCTAAAACATCAAATTTATTTTTTCCTTCAAATAAAGCATATTCAATTGGACCATGCATATCAGGTTTTCCATAATCAACAATAAGTTTATTATTTTCAAGCTGAATAAGTGAATGAACAAGGGACTCATCATGCATAAGAACATCAATTTTTGACAAAGGATAATCAAATAAATAATAAGCTTCAATGATTTCAAATCCTTTATTCATCATCGTTGCACAATCAATCGTAATCTTATCACCCATTCTCCAATTTGGATGTTTTAAGGCATCTTCAGGAGTTGCATCATTTAATTTTTCTAATGGAACATTTCTTAAAGCTCCTCCACTGGCGGTTATAATAAGTTTTTCAATTTCTCTATTATTTGCTTTTGAAATACATTTTGCGATTGCAACGTGTTCGCTATCAATCGGATATAATTTTCCAGTACCTTTTTTAAGAACTTTTTTTATCAAATCGCCACCACTAACAAGTGCTTCTTTATTAGCAAGACAAAGAATTTTGCTTCTTTTTAAAGATATATAAGCTGGTTCAAGACCAACAAAACCTACAAGCGCATCAACGCAAATATCATAATCAACTTTTTGAACTAATTTTTTAAGTCCTTTTTTTCCTGAATAAAAATTGATTTCTGGATATTTTTGCTCATAATGTTTTCGTTTTGAATCACTAATTAAATAAACATCATTGATATTTGGATGAGTGATGATAATGTCATCAATTACTGCATCATTATGGCCAACAGAAAAAGCAACTAGATCAAATCTATCTAGATTGTTATCTATAACATCGATTGTTTGTTTTCCAATCGATCCTGAAGCACCAAGAATGAGAACTTTTTTCATTAGAATTTAAAGGCTTCCCAACCGGAATTAATAAAGACTAGCATTGCAGAAACAAATCCACTCACAAGTAAAAGCGAATCAAATCTATCAAGAATACCTCCATGACCCGGCAATACATGAGAGAAATCTTTAATATTGAAACTGCGTTTAATTGCACTAAAAGTAAAATCACCAAGATTAGCGATCAAAGGCATAAATAAGCTAATTAATATAACCCAATACCATTTTTCAATAGATAAATTAGGAAGAATTGGAAGATTGACTGCATCCATAATAAATGCAAAAGCAGCAGTTACAACAAAAGAACAAATACAACCTCCAGCAAAACCTTCCCATGTTTTCTTAGGAGAAATGCGAGGGTTTAATTTATGTTTTCCGAATAATACACCAATAAAATAAGCACCAATATCATTAACAATAGTTCCTAATATTACGTAAACTAATAATAATGTGGATTGGAAATATTTAAATAAAGGAGTGTTTATATCAAATGTTGGATTTTCTGCACTTGGATATCTAGAAAATACATCAAAAGGTGAATATCTCAAATAAAGGAATGATTGAATGCATAAACCGACAACTACAACCATTGCAATCATATAGCAAGCTCTTTGAACTGTGAATTCTTCTTCGACTAATGTTATGAAAAAGTATATTCCAGCAGTAAAAAGCAATAAAATTGTTGAAATATTTAAACTAGTAAAATTGTTCGATAATACTTTTGTAATATCGAAATTTCCAAAGTCATCAATTGCCGCTCTAATATTATTCTTGAAAACGATCCAATAAACAAAGGATAGCATTAATACCATAGTAACAATCATAATTAAGAATCTTAATTTAGATTGCATATGAACAACATTAACAAGTTCATATGAAATTAATAATGTTAGTACAAAAGACAAAGCAAAAAAGAACCAATTTCCTAAAAATACACACGGAACACAAACAGCGGCTAAAATTAAAGCTGTTATAACACGTGTTTTCATTGAGACTTTTATTTCAGGGGTAATTTCGTTAGTTTCAATTTTATTATTTTTCTTCATTTTTCAAACCCCCATATCTTCTATTTCTATTGTTATATTCTTCTAAGCAATCAAGGAATGCATCTTTTTTAAAATCAGGCCATTTTGTTTTAGTGAACACAAATTCAGCATAAGCGTTTTGCCACAAAAGAAAATTTGATAATCTTTCTTCGCCGCTTGTTCGTATCATTAAATCAACATTTGGAAGTGATTTTGTATATAAATAATTTTCAAACATTGATTGATCGATATCATCGACAGAAATATTTCCATCCAAAACATCTTTAGCAATGTTTTGTGTAGCTCTAACAATTTCATCTCTGCCACCATAATTAAGGCATATATTCATAACATATTTATCATTATCTTTTGTTTTATTAATAGCGTCTAAACATGTATTTTGTGTCTTAATTGGAAGGCGTGACATATCACCAGAAATAACAACTCTTACTCCATCTTTAATAAGTTTGTTAATTTCCTTTTTGAAAAATATTTCCAAATATTGAAACAAATGATTAATTTCACTTTTTGGTCTTTTCCAATTTTCTGTTGAGAAAGCATAAAAAGACATAACTTTGATATTATATTCTTTACAACAATCAAAAACTTCTATGATTCTATTGCATGCTTCTTTATGGCCTAAATAACGTGGAAGATTTCTTTCTTTTGCCCATCTTCCATTACCATCCATAATAAAGGCAATATGATCTATATTTTTATTTAGAATTATTTTTCTTTCCATGGATTTTATTATACACATTTAAAAACGATTATAAAAGAACATAAAAAGAAAAGGAGGTATAACCTCCTATATAGCCATTATTTCTTTTTCTTTTGTGGATACGATTGTATCAATTTCAGCCATCATTTCATCGACAACTTTTTGAATTTCATCTTGAATTCTCTTTTTGTAGTCATCTGTCATCTCATCGCTATCTTTTACTAAATCGATGTATTCGCGACGAATATTTCTAATGGCGACCTTATTTGATTCAGCAGTTGCTTTTGCTTTTTTTGCTAAATCGCGACGTGTTTCCTCAGTTAAGGCAGGAATAATTAATCTTATGCAATCCCCTTCGACCATTGGATTTAATCCTAAATTAGAAGCACTTATACCAGCGGCAACTGATTTAATATCGCCTCTATCATAAGGTTTAACTACTAATTGTCTTGGTTCAGGAGAAGAAATTGAACAAATATCTTTGATAAACATTTTATAACCATAATAATCGCATTCTACTCTATCAAGCATTACAGGTGATGCACGACCAGTTCTTAGAGTTGAAAGTTCATTTCTTAACGATTCAATTGTTTTTTGCATTTGTTCTTTTGCTTCTAATGTAATCTCGTCCATATTTTTATCCTTTCAATATTGTTGTTCCAATATCTTCACCTTGTATAATTTTTCTAAAATTGCTTGAATCATTCATATTGAAGACGCGAACATCAATATCTTTATCAATGAGCATCTTAACTGCAGTAAGATCCATAACTTTTAAATCATTATTGATAATATCAGAACATTTTATGCTTTTATACATTTTAGCATTTTTGTTAAATCTTGGGTCATCATCATAAATTCCATCAACACCATTTTTTGCCATTAATATTGCATTAGCGTGAATTTCAATTGCTCTTAAAGTTGCACATGTATCAGTGGTAAAGAATGGCTTTCCAGTTCCTCCACCAAAAACAACAACATAGCCTTCTTTAAGATATTTATCAGCTAGTTCAGGAGAATATGTTTCAGCAAATTCTTCCATTTTGACCGCTGATAAGACAACAGCTTTATATCCTAATGATATAAAAGCATTCATTAAAGCAAATGAATTTATAATAGTTCCAAGCATGCCCATTTTATCGCCTGTAACTCTATCTATTCCACTATTTTGAACGATAGAACCACGGCAAATATTACCGGCACCAATAACAATACTCACTTCAACATTTTGTTTAATGAGCTCTGCTATTGCATTTGCATTAGATAAAAGGGCCTTACTATCAATGATACCGTTTTTACCATCTCCAGATAATGCTTCACCGGATAATTTGATTAACACTCTACGATATTTCATTTGTAAGACCCTTTATTCATTTAATTATTTAATTTCTTTCATTACTTCTTCAGCAAAGTTATCGACACGTTTTTCAATACCTTCACCAACAGCATAACGAACAAATTTTAAGACTTTTGCAGATTTTTCTTTTAATACTTGTTCAACAGTCTTATCTCCATCAAGTAAATATGCTTGAGCTGATAATGTTGATTCAGCAAGTACTTTTTGAACTTTGCGAGTTGCAATTTGAGCAAGCATATCAGCTGGCTTATTAGCAAGTTTTGGATCTTGTTTCATAAGTTCAACTTGAATATTTCTTTCGTGTTCAATTGCATCGGCTGGAACATCTTTTTCGCTAATATAAAGTGGATTATTAGCGGCAATATGCATTGCAAGACCTTTTGCAAGTTCTGGATCATTTTTATCAAGAAGAACTAATACAGCAATTTTACCACCCATATGGATGTAAGCACCGAATGATTGTTCATCTTCTTTTTTGATGATTTCAAATCTACGATAATCAAGTTTTTCACCCATGCTAACAGTAGCGTCTGTGAATAAGCTTGCGGTTAATTCTTTTGCTTTATCAATGCAGCAAGGTTCATTTTCAATTGTGACATCCATTACATCATTAACTAATTTATGGAATTTTTCACCTTTTGAAACGAAATCTGTTTCACAGTTAACTTCAACGATAACAGCTTTATTACCTTTAACTTCAGTAGCAGCAAGACCTTCAGCAGCAATTCTTGATGCTTTAGCTTGTGCTTTAGCAATACCTTTTTCACGTAACCAGTCGATTGATTTATTAACATCTTCGTTGCATGCAACTAATGCTTTTTTGCAATCCATCATACCAGCACCGGTACGGTCACGTAATTCTTTAATGAGTTCAATCATGCTGGCCATATTATTTTGCCTCTTCTTTTACTTCAGCTTTTGGAGCAGCTTTTTTTGCAGGAGCTTTTTTGGCTGGTTTAGCAGCTTTTTCTTCTGGTTTTCCTTCTGCTTTTGGAGCAGCTTTTCCTTCTTCGCGGGCTTTTCTAAATGCTTCGCGTTGAGCTTGAAGCTTTTCGTATCTTTCTTGTTTTTCTTGGCGAGCTTTGCGAATAGCGGCTAATCTTTCAGCGTTTTCTTTATCAGCTTGACGAATAGCGTCTTTCATTGTAACTTCTTCGCCTTCATCTTTTGTATATGCGACTTCGGTAATGCCGCCTTTTGATTCAACGATAGCATCAGCTAAGACTGTAACGATTAATTTTACTGAACGTAAAGCATCATCGTTTGCTGGAATAACATAATCAAGTACATCAGGATCAGCGTTTGTATCAGCAAGACCAAATACTGGGATTCCTAATTTGTGAGCTTCGGCAACTGCATTGTGTTCGACTGATGGATCGACAACGATAACAGCATTTGGAAGTTTGCGCATTTCTTTAATGCCTTCAAGGTTTTTAGAAAGTTTGTCTTTTTCTTTTTTAAGAAGAACGATTTCTTTCTTTGTTAAATTTTCATAAGTTCCTTCGACTTCAAGAGCTTCAAGTTCTTTCAAGCGACGAATACGTCCTTGGATTGTTTTGAAGTTTGTAAGTGTTCCACCTAACCAACGATTTGTGATATAGAATGAACCGGAACGTAAAGCTTGTTCTTGGACAACTTCTTTGCATTGTGGTTTGACACCGACAAATAAGACTTTTCCGTTTTCATCAACGATTTTCTTAAGCGCTAAATATGCTTCTTCGATTTTTTGAGCAGATTTTGCTAAATCAATAATGTAGATACCATTACGAGCACCATAAATGTATTGGCTCATTTTTGGGTTCCATTTGCGAGTATGATGTCCAAAGTGAACACCACCTTCGAGTAATTTTCTCATGGTAATGATTGATGCATTTTCGTCATGCATTACCATTTTCATGACGTCTTGTTGTGCTTCTGGAGCGGCTTCAACTGCTACTTCTTCAGCGACAACTTCTTTCTTTTCTTCGTTCATTTTCTGAACCTCCATTTGTTTTTGCCTCCATTGTTTCTAACATAATCCCTTGCATATGACCCCTTGGTCTACAAGACACGGATGATGAATCCACAATGTGTGTAGTCTCTTTATAAAGAGCGTTGTTATTCTATCATAGTTTGTTGACTTAAACAAATAGTTATTAACTATTTACAGAACTTTATTAAAAATCTTTGCAAAATAAAACTATTTTTTATTTCTTTTTTGCTCTTGGATGTGCAGTTTCAAATTGATTTTTCATCGCTTCTTCGCTGACATGAGTATATATTTGGGTGGTGTCTAAAGATTCGTGACCTAGCAATTCTTGAATCACTCGTAGATCAGCGCCGCCTTCAAGAAGATGCGTAGCAAATGTATGCCTTAATAAGTGTGGATAAAGACCATAATTACAACCTGTTTTAGTTTCAATTTCTTTCAAGATGTATTCAAGACCTCTAGTTGTTAGTTTCATTCCTTTTGCATTAACAAATAGATATTCATGAGTTGATGCTTCTATTGATTTATCCACTAATTCATCGCGTGAATTTGAAACATATTCTTTTATAGAAGCTTGACAACTTTTTGAAAAAGGAACTAATCTTTCTTTTCTACCTTTACCAAAAATACGAATAGTTCTACTTCTTAAATCTATATCTGACAATTTAATATTAACTAATTCACTAGCGCGCACTCCAGAAGAATAAAGGAGTTCTAAAATGCATTGGTCTCTAGATGCTAATTCATCGCTTCTTTTTGAATTTTTTTCAAGCAAATTTTCAATTTGTTCTAAATATAGAAAGTGTGGATAACGAATCTCTTTTTTCGGTGAATGTACAAAAGCGAATGGGTTATTTTTTATAATTTTATTTTCGAACAAAAAACTATAAAAATGTTTTAAAGCAGCAATATATCGACAACAAGTTTTTTTAGATATTCCTCTTTCAAGCTCTTTATTAAGAAAAGATCTTATAAGTGTTAAATCGACATCACCGACATCATAGCCTTCGCTAAAGATATATTGGTAAAATAAATTAATATCTCTTTCATATGAAGAAATTGTGTTTTCTGAGTAATTTAAAACATATTTCAAATATTCTAGAAATTCATCAATCTCTTTTATGTTACTCATTTAAGGAATTCCACCACTGTTTTATATCGTTAAGAGCCTTATTAGCGGCTTCTTCGCGGTTGTGTTTATTTACATTATTCATAATTCCAAAGTTTGCGTTCATTGGAGAAAAATCCTTTGGATTTGCATTAATAATATAATTATGAAGTGAACCTAAAATTGTTGTTGATGGGACTTCACTAAAATGCTTATTATTCAACATTTCATCGACATAAATTGCGGTTAATATTCCCATTGCAGAAGATTCAACATATCCTTCAACACCACATAATTGACCTGTTATAAAAATGTTTTTGTTATTTTTCAAAGACATATTTTTTGATAACGCTAAAGGAGAACAAATATAAGAGTTTTTATGCATTAATCCATAACGAACAAATTTTGCATTTTCTAGACCTGGAATCATTCTAAAAACACGTTTTTGTTCTGGATAAGTTAAGTTGGTTTGGAAACCAACAATATTGTATAAGTTTCCTAGAAGATTATCTTGTCTAAGTTGTAAAACAGCATAGGCTTTAGGATGATCAAGTCTTTGAAGTCCCTTTGGTTTAAGAGGGCCATATCTAAGAGTGTCATAACCTCTTTTCGCCATTACTTCAATTGGCATACATCCTTCAAAATATCCCTTATCGAAGTCGTGAGTCATCGCTAATTTAGCGTTAATTAATTCATTATAAAACCTATCATATTCTTCTTTAGAAAAAGGACAATTAATATAACTATCGTCGACTTGATCGTATCTTGCTTTTTTATAGGCTATATTCATATCAATTGAATCTTTTTCAACAATTGGCGCACTTGCATCAAAAAAGAAAAGATTACTTTGACCAATATAAGAAGAAAGATATTTTAATAAATTATCACTTGTTAAAGGTCCTGTTGCGACAATAGAAATTCCCTCAGGAAAAACTTCTACATCTTCGTTATGAATTATTAAATTAGGAAACGATTTTAATTTATTAGTTATATAAGAAGCAAAAGCATCTCTATCAACACTTAAAGCATTTCCACTTGGAACCGATGTAACATCGGATGCTTCCATCATAATAGAACCTAACGTTCTAATTTCTTCTTTTAAAAGACCGCATGCATTATCAATCTTTTTTGATTTTAAAGAATTTGAACAAACAAGTTCACCAAATAATCCTGTAGTATGAGCAGGAGTCATTTTAGTTGGTCTTTTTTCAAAAAGATGAACTTCATATCCTTTTTTTAATAAATAATATGCCGCTTCACTACCCGCTAAACCGGCACCAATGATATTAATTTTTTCCATACAATTATTATTGTATTTTATAAAAAATAAGTCTAGCACGACTTATTTTTCTTTCTTTTCCTCTACATAAGCTTCCATATGTTGGCATTTAGGATAATTAGAACAACCTAGAATCTTTTTCTTTTTGTAATATCTAACAATTAAATCTCCGCCACATTCTGGACATTTCTTAACAATTATTTTTTCTTTTTTTGAATAACTATTCTTTTGAATATAAGTGCATTCTGGATAACCGCTACAACCTATGAATTTTTTATGGTTTTTTGTGTATTTGACAACTAATGGTTTTCCACATATTGGGCAATTGCCACCAGCATAAACTGGAGTATTATCGTTTTCTGTATATGAACAAGTTGGGAAATTTGAACATCCAATAAAACGACCATATTTTGATTCTTTATAAACAAGTGGTTTTCCACATATTGGGCAATTTCTTCCAACTTCTTCAGGTTTTTCATCATACATTTTGCTATAAATGTCATCGCATTCTTTAATAAATGGATAATAAAAATCTGTTAAAACATGAAGTTTTGTTTCTGTTCCTTCTTGAATTTTATCCAAATCTTGTTCCATTAAAGCTGTATATTTTGCATCAACAAATCTTGGAAAATATTTATTTAAAACAAAAGCAGTTTTTTCGCCTTGTTCAGTAGTAACAATTAGGCTGCTTTGTGATTCAATATATTTCCTAGTTTTCAATGTCTTAATTGTTGAGGCGTATGTAGATGGGCGTCCAATGCCTTTTTCTTCCATTAATTTAACAATTTTTGCTTCACTATAATGTAAAGGAGGTTTTGTGAATTCCTGTTTGTTATTGATTTTGCTAACACCAAATTCATCACCCACATTTATATTACTCAACAATGTATCGTGCTTATTTTCCTCATCTTGATATATTTTTGTATAACCATTAAAAATGTTTTTTACAAAATCGCATTTGAAATTTAACCCGTTTGTTTCAAAAACAATTGTTTCAACTTCGTCCTTTTTAGCGCTCATTAAAGAAGCAAGCGCCCTATCATAAATGAGCTTATACAAACGATATTGATCATTAGTTAAAGAATGTTTGATTGATTCTGGTGTTCTATATAATGATGTTGGGCGAATAGCTTCATGAGCGTTTTGAGCACCTTTAACTTTGCTTATTTTCTTACTTCCAACATATTCTTTTCCATAATTATTGACGATGAATTCTTTTGCTTGTGCAACGAAAGAATTTGATAAAGAAGTGTTGTCAGTACGAATATATGTAACTAAACCAACATGTTCATTGCCTAAATTAACACCTTCATAAAGAATTTGTGCAACTCTTGTTGTTGTTGCGGTAGACATATGAAGCATATTAAAAGCTTCTTGTTGCATTGTGGAAGTTGTAAATGCTGGTTTTGATTCAACACTTCTAAAAGATTTTTTCACATCTTTGACATTTACAGTTTTTCCAATCTTGCTTAGGATTTCGTCATTTTCTTCTTTGTTTGAAATCTTTTTATTACCATTTGGAACATAATTTGCGGTTAATTCCAAATTGTCTTTTTTAAGAAGAAGGCTTAGTGTCCAATATTCTTCACTTTTAAAATCTTTTATTTCTTTGTCATGATCATAAATAAATTTTAATGTAGCGGATTGAACTCTTCCAGCTGAACGAGATTTAATTCTTTTTTGTAAAATACTTGATAATTTAAATCCAATTACGCGATCCATAATACGTCTAGTTTCTTGTGAATCAACAAGATTCATATTAATGGTTCTTGGATGCTCAATCGCATAATTTATAGAGTCTGATGTAATTTCATGAAATTCTAATCTTTTTGTTGTTAAAGGATCTAAACCTAAAATTTTGGCTAAATGCCACGCAATAGCTTCCCCTTCTCTATCAGGGTCGGTTGCAAGAACGACTTCATCTGAAGCTTTTACTGCTTTTTTTAATTCATTAACAGTTTTAATTTTATCTTTGTCGATAACATAATTAGCTTTAAAACCATTATCAGGGTCAATTCCAAAGCCACCTTTGCCACTTGTGGCAAGGTCATCTAAATGGCCGATACTGGCCATAACTTTATATCCTTTTCCAAGATATTTTCCAATCGTTTCACATTTATGAGGAGACTCAACAATAACTAATTTCATAATAATCGTTAATAAAATATAGAGATGTTTATTATGTTTGTCAAAAATATTTTTCTCATTAAAGAATAATCTTTAATAAAAATTTTCTTTTAATTTTTGTAATTGATTTCCTCTAATAAATCATCAGATTTTTCTATTAAAGCAGCACCTTCTTTTATCAATTTATTACAAAGAGACTCTTCATCTCCATGATGAGGGATACAACATACACTTTTTCCACATTCAAGCGCAAAAGAAACTGTAATAGATGTTCCTGAATGATAAGATGCATCGGTGACAAAAATAGTTTTTGAAAGAGCCGCTAAAATGCGATTTCTCATTGGAAAATGCGCTCTATTAGGTCTTGCCTCAAATGGATATTCGCTTATTAAAAGATGATTATTTTTTATCTCTTCATAAATTTCAATATTTTCTCTTGGATAGCAATTGTCGATGCCAGAGCCTAAAACCGCAATCGTTTTAAGACCATTTTCTATCGCTGTTTTGTGCGATTCAATATCTATACCAGCAGCAAGTCCTGAAATAATAACAATATCTTTTGGTAAACCAGCAATCACTTTATGAGTCATCTTAACACCATAATTGCTCGGTTCCCTTGTCCCTATTGAACAAACAATTCTTTCAGGATTATTCAAAAGTGAAAAATCACCATAATAATATAAAACAAAAGGTGGCTTATATATGTTTTTTAAATCATTTGGATAATTTTCATCAATAATCGTTATGCATTGGCATTTAAGTTTAGATATTTCTCTTTTAATATCTTCATCATTAAAATTTTTGACTTTGTTTTTAATATCGCTATAAATTTCATCCCATTCGCCTTTATGCATTAAAGACAAATAAATTATTATTTCACGTGCGTTCATAATATTCCTCCATTATTCATATAGGAATAAAAAAGGAAAATTATTCAAAATCTTCAAATAAATTCATTTTTTGATGAAGAGATTCTTCAACTGGTTTATATGTAAATCTATGTATATGTTTTATAGGACCATATTTTTTAAGTGCATCTAAATGAATTTTTGTTCCATAACCTTTATGTTTTGCAAATCCATATTCAGGATATTTTTTATCGAGTTCATACATCATATGGTCTCTAGTGACCTTAGCAATTATACTTGCCGCTGCAATAGGAAGTGCTTTTGCGTCTCCTTTAATAATATCAACCACATCAACATTAAATCCGTCTAATTTCATCGCGTCAGTCAATATTAAATCAAAACCGTGTTTTAAATTGTTAATAGCCATTTTCATAGCCTTTTTAGTGGCTTCATAAATATTAACTTCGTCAATTTCATCCGCATTAACAATGCCTATTCCATATGAAATGGCGACTTCTTTAATTTCATTGAAAAGTAATTCTCTTTTCTTTTCCGAGAGTTGCTTTGAATCATTAATTTCATTATTTATATACGCGCGCGGAAAAATAACTGCCGCTGCGACAACTGGACCTGCTAAAGGTCCTCTTCCTGCTTCGTCAACACCAACTATATATTCAATATCGTCGCTATAAAATTGATTTTGAAAATCTAAAGACATTTTGTTTCTCTTTCAAGTGTAATTCTTCCAATTAATCCATTTTTAAATTCATTTAGTAAGACTTTTATTGCTCTATTTTTGCTCAAAGATCCACCTTCTAATAAACCTCTATTTTTAGCAATTTGAAGCAATATATTTTCATTATCTTGGTCTATATTAATGTTATATCTATCTTTTAACAAATTAGGATAATTAGTTTTTAAAAATGTTAATAAATAATCCGCTAAAAAATCATCAGGTAATATATTTTCATTAATTGATCCAGTAAGAGCGAGATTGATAGCTTTTTCTTTATCGTCATAACTTGATTGAAGAACGCCCGGAGTATCAAGTAGTTCAAATTTATTAGAAACTTTAATCCATTGTTGCGATTTTGTATGTCCAGGTTTATTCATCACGCTCGCTGCTTTTCGATTGGAAATTTTATTAATTAATGTAGACTTGCCAACATTAGGAATACCAAAAATCATTGCTCTTATAGGTTGTGGTTTCATTCCTTTTGAGATTTGTTTATCTTGTTTTTCTTTTCCAAGCTTTTCAGTAGAAGCAATGATTTTTTTAACATCACTTTTGTTATTCAAATCCGCAAACATGCACGAAATATCATTCTTTTTAAAATATTGAATCCATTTATCATTTAAAAGCGGATCTGCTAAATCACTTTTTGCTAAAACAATTAATCTTTTTTTGTTGCTTGAGACTTTAAATAGAAAATCATTACGGCTTGAAAGAGGTATTCTTGCATCTAGGAGTTCGATCACACAATCGACCAGTTTAATCTTTTCTATAATTTCGTTTTGGGCTTTTTTCATATGCCCAGGGAACCAATGTATTGCTTTAGACATTAGAAAAACCTCGGAAAGTAATGCTTAACATTTTGGACTTCATAATTGCTACCATCATATGTCACACTTGCTTTACCATTTAAACCTTTTGCAACTCCAACAAGTAAACTTCTTTTTATCGGACCAACAGAACGTGAATCCATTGAATTGCCGCTTAATCTATTATCACCCATTACAAAATATTCATCATTTTTTAAAGTTATAGGAGACGAATATTTTATTGGATACATTCCATTTTTTAAATGATATGAATCAATCGGTTGGTCGACAACAACATATTTATTCATTTCTTTATTGAAAATATTTAAATTTCCGTTATCATCCCCCGTAGAAGAAGTTATGAAAAATGTTTCGCCAGGAAGCGCAATAATTCTTTTAATATTATGAGAAGTTTGAGCTTCTGAATATTTCAAGACTACGATATCAAAACGTTTAATATTATTAATAGAATTTTGACTCGTCGTCATAAAACCATAATCTAGGTCATACATTGGTCTATTCGATGAATCGACCCTTTCTCCAATTAATTCATTATTATCATTATATTTAGCGTCTTTATTTAATGTTGGATACATTGATTGTCCATTCACCCAAAATGGCGTGTAATAGGTTTTTTGAAAAATAATTATTGATGAAATAACAATAGCAAAAATCAAAAGAATGATTCCAATTATAAAACTAATTTTCTTTTTTAAATCATTGTTTTTAGAATATTTTTTAAGCGATTCTGCCATATCGGTATTATAAACTTTTTTAATATATAAAACTATCAAAAAAAGATGCCCATTTATTGAGCATCTTAATTTCATATTAGAGAATTTCTTTAATACGAGCGGCTTTGCCAGATAATTTGCGTAAGTAGTTAATTCTACTGCGACGAACTTTACCACGTTTCACAACTTCAATTTTAGCAATTGCAGGTGAATTAACAGGGAATGTTCTTTCGACGCCGATACCGGAAGAAATTTTTCTTACAGTAAAGGTTTCACTGACACCGGAGCCGCGGCGTTGCATAACGACGCCTTGGAAGACTTGAATACGTTCTTTCTTGTTTTCAATAATTCTGACGCTTACTTTAACAGTATCACCAGATTTGAATTCAGGAAGATCTTTCTTAATTTGACGAGCTGTAATTTCGTTTACTAAATTTGTGTTCATGTCCATACCTCCTTTTTTCAAATATAATTTCAGAAGTTCATATCATGACTTGAAAGCGGAACGTCTATAGCATGTAAAACATGCGAAAATAATAATAACAAACTAGCATTGCTTATGCAATATTTTATTAAATAAATAGTGTTAAGTATTTTTGCTTGACACCGCAAATATAGATGGTATTATTTATGTAATAAAAGGAGAAAAAATTATGTCAGTTAAAATTAGATTAACAAGAATTGGCCGTCACAAAGAATCAATCTACCGTGTCATCGTTGCAGACTCAAGAAGCGCACGTGATGCACGTTGCATTGAACAAATCGGTTATTTTGATCCAGCTAAAGGAGAAGAAAACGCTCTTATCGATGAAGAATTAGCAATCAAATGGCTTATGCGTGGCGCTATTCCATCAGATTCAATCCGCACATTATTTAACCGCAAAGGAATCATGGAAAAATTTGCCAAAGCAAAAAAGGAAAATAAATAATGGATTACGAAAAGATTATCCATACTATCGTTGATCCTTTCCTAATCAAACCTGAAGCTTTAATGGTTCGTGAAATTCCAGGAACCAGTGATAAAGATGTTACATTATTAATTGTTGCTGAAAACGAAGATACAGCAAGATTAATTGGTAAAAAAGGTTCAGTTGCAACAGCTTTAAGAGAAGTTGTTTCTGTTGCAGGAAAAAGCGAAAACATTCATATTCATTTGAAATTTGAATCATTCGACGAAGAAAAATAATGATGGAATATTTAACAATCGGCTGTATAACCAAAACATGTGGTTTAAAAGGTGAAGTTAAAATTTATCCAACAACTCATTTTCGTGGCTCCCGATATAAAAAAGGGAACCACGTTTTTATTCTTAATGATAAAAATGAAGTTGTTAGAGAATTAATAATTAAAGCCCACCGCACTAACGGAAACTTTGATAACGTAATATTCGAAGGCATTGATACAATTGAAGAAGCTGAAAAACTTCTAAAATGTGATATCAATGTTTTAAAAGATAGAAAAATCTTAAAAAAAGGCGAATATTTTTACGATGATCTTTTAAATAAAAAAGTATATTTTGACAATGGAACATATATTGGCGAAGTAAGAAAAATTGAAGAATACACTTCATACATTACATTAAGAATTAAAACCGATAAAAAAGATGTTTTAATTCCATTTGTTAAAGCCTTTATTAAAAATGTTGATTTAGAAAATAACATCATCACAATTAATTATATTGAAGGATTATTATGAAATTTGTAATTTTGACATTATTTCCAGACATGTTCACGGGATTTAAAGAAAATTCCATTATTAAGCGTGCAATTGGAAAAGAAATTGTCGAAATTAAAATTGTAAATATTCGCGATTATACGCTAGATAAATATGGTAGAGTTGATACTCCTCCTGTCGGGGGTGGCGCTGGATTAATAATGAAATGCCAGCCAATCGTTGATGCAGTAAAAGCTAATTCTAGTGATGTTACTAGAAAAATTCTTCTTTCTCCAAGAGGACAAACATTCTCTCAAAAAAAGGCCATTAGTCTTTCAAAAGAAAAAGAGATTCTTCTAATATGTGGACATTATGAAGGCGTAGATGAAAGAATAAACGAATATATCGATGAAAGCATATCTATAGGTGACTATGTATTAACAGGTGGAGAAATAGGCGCGATGGCGATTGTTGATGCCACAACTAGACTTCTTGATGGAGCAATTACAAACGCATCGCTTGATGAAGAATCATTTAATAATGACCTATTAGAATATCCTCAATACACCGAACCAAAAGAATATGATGGTAAAAAAATACCTGATATCTTATATACAGGAAATCATAAAGCGATTGAAAAATTCCGTTTAAAACAGTCTTTGATATTAACAAAAAAATATCGTCCTGATTTATTCTCTAAGCACATATTTAGCAAAGAAGAATTAAAATTATTAAAAGAAATTGATGACGGAATTGAAAATCCAAAATGGATGAACGAAGCACTTGAAAAAGGCAAAAAATTTACAAAATAAAAAGGACATAAAGTCCTAATTAGAATCTTGGAGGAAACATACCTCCCATATTAGGTGGCAATTTGCCGCCTTTTTTATATTGTTTCATCATCTTCATCATTTCTTTTGTTTGCTCATATTTTTTCAAAACGCGATTAATATCAGCGTTAGTTTTTCCTGAACCACGAGCAATTCTTACTTTTCTTGAATTCTTTAATATTTCTGGATGCGCTCTTTCATAAGGAGTCATTGAATTAACAATCGTTTCAAGATTTTTCATTTCTTTCTCCGCTACTGCTTTTTGTTCATCAGTTAAAGAAGGCATTCCAGGAATCATTTTCATAATTCCCCCTAATGAACCAAGCTTGTTTACTTTTTTCATTTGAGCAACCATATCATCAAGAGTAAAATCTCCAGACAATAATTTTTCAGCATCTTTTCGAGCTTCTTTTTCATCAATTTCTTCTTGAACCTTTTCAACAAGACTCATTACATCGCCCATGCCGAGAATGCGATCCGCCATTCTGTCCGGGTGGAAAACATCTAAATCACTTAATTTTTCACCAACACCAGCAAATTTAATAGGAATGCCAGTTAAATATCTAATTGAAAGAGCACTACCACCACGAGCATCACCATCTAGTTTTGACATGATAATACCGGTTAATGGCAATTTTTCATTGAATGCTTTTGTAACATTAATTGCGTCTTGACCACTCATAGCATCGACAAGAAGTAATATCTCGTCAGGATTAACTTCATGTTTTATATCTTGAAGTTCCTTCATAAGAACTTCGTCAATAGAAAGTCGTCCAGCAGTATCTATAATAAGAACATCATAATGTTCATTAAATGCTTTTTCTTTTGCTTTTTTAGCAATTTCAATAGGAGATATATTGTTTCCTAATGAAAATACTTCAACACCTATTTGTTCACCGATTTGTTTTATTTGATCAATAGCGGCAGGACGATAAACATCGCCTGCAGCAAGTAAAACTTTTTTTCCAAGTTTTTTCTTCATTAAGTACGCTAATTTACCAGTGGATGTAGTTTTACCACTACCTTGTAAACCAACCATCATAATAACTGTTGGTTTATTCTTTTGATAAACTAGTTCACTTTGATCGCTGCCAAGTAAATTTTCTAATTCATCGTGAACAATTTTAACAACCATTTGAGAAGGGTTGAGTTTTAAATAGACTTCTTCTCCGATTGCTTTTTCTTTTACTTTATTTGTGAATTCTTTAACAACCTTAAAATTAACATCAGCTTCTAAAAGAGCGACACGAACTTCTTTTAGCATGTCATCCATGTTGGCTTCTGTTAAGCGAGCCTGACCACGAATTTTTTTGAATATTTTTTGAAATTTCTCAGTCAATGATTCAAATGCCATTTTTAATGTCCTCCCTTATTTTTGCAATTAATTCTTTGTTAGATTCATCTTTCTCTAATTTTTTTAGAATTTCATAAAGATGAAGTTTGCTTTCATATTCTTCTAATTTATTTCGCGATTTTTTTAAGAAATCACTAACAGCGGTTCTTGATATGTTTCTATTTTCACTTATTTCTGATAATGATAAATTCTCATCATAATAATCAAGCATTATATCAAGTTGCTTACTTGTCAAAAGACTTCCATATAAATCTAAAAGATCGTTTATATAAACAGTTTCTTCGAAATTATTCATCTTTTTCACCTAAGCATAATCCATATAGGTATTTATCAAGATCAAATTCTTCAAGGTCTTCCATTTTTTCACCTAAACCTATAAATCTAACTGATATGCCTAATGTATCTCTAATAGCGAGTATAATACCGCCTTTTGAAGTTCCATCCATTTTAGTAATAACAATGCCGGTTAATTTGATGCAATCTAAAAATTCTTTGGCTTGAGAAAGTCCGTTTTGTCCAGTTGTTGCATCAATAACAAGAAATGCTTCATGTGGAGCGTTTGGAATTTCTTTGCTTAAAACACGGGAAATTTTAGAAAGTTCTAACATTAAATTTTGCTTATTTTGTAATCTTCCAGCAGTATCAACGATTAATAAATCAATATTTTGCTCTTTTGCTTTTCTTGCTCCATCAAAAGCAACGCTTGCAGGATCGCTGTTTGGTTTTCCAAAAACGATTGGGCAATTAAGCCTATTGGCCCATACTGTTAATTGTTCTACTGCACCAGCGCGAAATGTATCAGCGGCACAAAGCATAACTTTTTTGCCTTGTTTGATATATCTATAAGCAAGTTTTGCGATAGTTGTTGTTTTTCCAACACCATTAACTCCAGCGACAAGTAACACAGTTGGTCCGTCTTTTATAAATTGAATTTCGTTATGAATATTTCCACCTTTTGTGGCGTATCCTAAAAACATCTTATCTACAACAAGTTCGTTAATAGATTTTGGATCAGTAATATTTTGTTCCTTGCTTTCTTCAACAACTTCTTCGATGATTCTTATTGAAAGATTAACGCCAACATCAGCTTCAATTAAAATCTCTTCTAAGTTTTCGAAATATTCTTGATTTACACTTTTATATTTTTTTGAAAGTGAATCTAATTTAGATGCAAAATTAGCACGGGATTTTTCCATGCCTTTAACGTATTTATTCGTGTCATCTTTTGGTTTTTTTGAAAACTTTTCTTTTAAAAATTTAAATAATCCCATATTTATTTTGTAACTCTTTTATCTAATGCATCTTTCGCAGCATTTTGTTCTGCTTCTTTTTTTGTATTTCCTTCGCCTTTTCCTATTGGAATATTATCAAATAATACTCTAACAACAAAATGGCGGTTATGTGCTGGCCCACTTTCTTTAACAACTTCATAAGAAACTGATTCTCTATGCTCCACTTGCATTTCTTCTTGAAGTCGAGATTTATAATCTTTCATATCCTCAATGTGGAATTTTTGAATATCTCTATATAAAGTTGAAATTAAGAATTTACGGACAATAACAAAGCCTTTATCTAAAAACATTGCTCCGATAAAAGCTTCAAAAACATCTTCTAAAACATTATCGCATTCACTTACTTTTCTAGAAAATGAATTACCAACGCGAATATAATCTTCGAAATGATATTCGCGAGCAAAATCCGCTAAAGAATGTGTGCTAACAAGCGAACTTTTTAATTTTGTTAGTCCACCCTGATTCATATCAGGTCGAGATTTAAAAGCAAGTTCAGAAACAACACATCCAAGAACAGAATCGCCTAAAAATTCTAATCTTTCATAATCGTGATGTTTTGTATTAGCATCTGCATTATAAGAAGAATGAGTAAAAGCCATCTCGTATAATGAGATGTCATTTGGTTTTATTTTGCATTTTGCTAATAATTGTTTTAAATCTTTCATTATTTTAAATTGTTTTTAATTTCTTCAAGAATATTCTTTTTAGCTAAATTATAAGCAATCATAATTGAATAAAAGAACGATTCTTCATTTGCGTTACCGTGTGCTTTTACTGGAATTGTATTTGTGCCAATAAGGAATGCACCACCAACT
Organism: Bacilli bacterium; assembly: GCA_050874705.1. Taxonomy (GTDB): domain Bacteria; phylum Bacillota_I; class Bacilli_A; order RFN20; family CAG-826; genus Fiminaster. The sequence continues at coordinate 2,475 of JBNMLE010000005.1, read as the reverse complement.
TTTTTATAATCCATTTTTGCTCTAAGAGTATTAAATCCTTTTTTAGCAAATAAATATCCAATTTTTGATGAAAATGATGATGTAAATGCATCTTTAATCATTGAAGACATCATCTTTGCCATACCTTCACTAGATTTTAAGAAGATATTTCCTGTAAATCCATCAAATACAACCACATCAGCGTTGCCATTTAAAACATAACGAGCTTCAATATTGCCATTGAATCCAGGCATATTTTTCATTAATTTATATGCTTCTTGTCCAAGAGGCGATCCTTTTCCTTCTTCACTACCATTGCTTGCTAAATAGAAATTAGGATCTTCTTTACCATATACTGCTTTGTAATAGGCTTGTCCCATCTTTGCAAATTGCACTAATTCATCGGGTGTGTTTTCATTACTTGCGCCTACATCTAATAAAACAGCATATTTATTTTCTTTTAAAGTTGGAAATGGAGTAATTAAAGCAGGTCTTTCAACGCCTTCCATCTTTTTAATAATCAATGTTACAAGAGCAAAAAATGCTCCTGTTGAACCAGCGGAAATAATTCCATTTGCTTTATAATCGATAACTGATTTAACAGCCTTATAAACTGACGATTCTTTATCTCTCATCGCTTGAAGAACGCTGCATTCCATTGGAGCAACAGTTGTCGAAGGAACAATTGTTACTTTATCTTTAATTTCCTCGAGTTCCTTTTCATCTCCAACCGCTATTATTTCGGCATCTTTTACTGTATCTAAAAAGCGTTTAACAGCACCAATAGTTGCTTTAGTGCCGTTATCTCCACCCATCATATCAATTACCAATTTAATCATAATGAAAACCTCTTGCTATCTATTATAATATCAAAACAATATATTGTTTTCATTTATTTTAATCACAAATAAAAACCGAAATGTTATAGTTTTATGTTCTACAATAATTCTTTTTCAAAAATCTTTATATTGTTTGTGCCGTTTTTAATTATTTCTTTAGCGTCTTCTTTTGCTACTTGAAACATTTTAAAATCGTTAACTATATTAATAAATGTAAAATTTGGAATACCTGATTGTTTATTTCCAATAAGCTCCCCAGGACCTCTACTTTTTAAATCTTCTTCAGCAATTTCAAAACCATTATTTGATTTTTCTAAAATATCTAGTTTTGTATCATCATTTGAGCCATCATCAACTAAAAGACATGTTGATTTAGTACCATCTCGCCCAATTCTTCCTCTAAGTTGATGTAGCGAAGCAAGTCCAAATCTATGGGGATTGTATATAACCATAAGCGAAGCATTAGGAACATCGATTCCAACCTCGATTACAGATGTTGTTATCAATATTGGACATTTTCCAGACAAAAAATCTTTTAAGGCAAAATCTTTTTCATCTTGATCAAGTTTTCCGTGAAGCAAAGCAACTTTACCAGGATATTTTAATAAATATTTGCTATAAAGTTTTTCAACTGAAAACCCACTTTCATCACTAAAAATAACGGGGGCAACAATAAATATTCTTTTATTGTTTTTTAAAGCTTCATTAATATATTTATCAATTGTTTGTTGTTTGTCATCAATTATTTTGGTTGTTATATCCTTATTGCTTATTGGAAGCTCATTAATTGATGAAATATCCATATCTCCATATAATGTGAGCGCTAAAGAGCGTGGAATTGGTGTAGCGGACATTGTTAATAAGTCAGCATTTTCACCTTTATTTAAAAGAAGCTTGCGTTGATTAACACCAAATTTATGTTGTTCATCGATAATAACAAGACCAAGTGATAAATAATTAATACCTTTTGAGAATAAAACATGCGTGCCAATAACAATATCAATTTCGTTATTAATTAGCCCATTTCTAATCGCTATTCTGTCTTTTAGTGATGAAGAACCGCATAATAAAGCAATCCGAACATTAAATTTTGAGAATAATTTGATCGCATTTTTAAAATGTTGTTTCGCAAGAGCGTCAGTAGGAACCATTAAAGCGCCTTGATTATGACGGACATAATTTGCAAAAAGCGCTACAAAGGCAACTAAGGTTTTACCACTCCCTACATCTCCTTGAAGCAATCGATACATCAGTTTTTCATTATTCATATCGTGCATTATTTCTCTAACGCAAACTAATTGATCATTTGTTAATTTATAAGGAAGTGAATCAATAAAATCTTTTACTCTATTAAAATCAATTTTTATTTTATTTGAATTAATTTTATTTTTATTTTGTTCACGAATATAAAGTGTCTTTAAACAAAAAGATAAACATTCTTCATATTTTAATGTTCTTAATCCTTTTTTTATATCCTCATAATTATTTGGCTGATGAACAAGTTTTAAAGCATCATATTTATCAATCAATCGATATTTTTCCATTAAATAATCAGGAATAATGCAGTCAATTAATGAAGGTGAAACTTCTTTTAAAGCTTTATTTATCAATTTTGAAAATTCATAATTATCCATCATTGATGGAAGCGAATAAATAC
>JBNMLE010000004.1:0-48400 GCA_050874705.1 Bacilli bacterium | reverse complement strand
TCCCCGGCCTGGGCCACCATTTATAAAAAGATTCTCACTATTGGTGAGATTTTTTTATTTTTTATTCAAAATAAGGATGTTTAGATAATATCTTTTTACTTGGTGTAAATAATATAAGTGAACCACTTACAAAACCAAACGATAAATAAAGCAATATTATTGGAAGTATTAATTCTTTCTTTTTATATGCATCATTTAATTTATTTCTTGTATAAAAAGCAATAAAACCACCAATTAAAAATATTATAGCGGTTATAAGTAAAAACCATGCGAGACCATAAACTTGATTAACTTCTAGCGTTTCCTTTGTCGCAATATTATTCGCATCAATAAAGAAATATATAGAATAAATAGAGGCTCCAAAAAAATATATTGTTCCTATAACGACTTTTATTCCTAGTAATATTTTTACAAAACTTCTCATATTATTCCGCAAATACTAGTTTATACAAATAAAAAAATTAGTTCAACACGCTTTGAATGACATCTTAAAATATTGAAAAAAAACAAAAGCGTTTAAAATATCAATAGTCAACAATTTGCCAATTTTATAATGGCTTATCAATCTATGAAGTATAAAAAATTAATCTATTTCTTAGTTTTCGTCCCTTTGTTTCTTTCTTCATGTTCAAATAATGAAGCAAAGACATACACATTAGATAAAAAGGAAATACTTGTTAATCAAGAATTTAAGCCTTTTAAAGAATTATCATTTAATGAAGAAACGTTTGAACATAAATTATTATTTGTTAAAGCTTTAAACATGGCCACAATAAGTGGCTCTGGTATAGACACTATTGTTAGCTGTGATACAGCATGTGATTTCTTTTTGAACATATATTTTGTTAATGAAATTGATCTTAAAATTAAATCAATTTATTCAATTGAGATTGTGGTGATGGAATTATGAAAAAAGTATCATTTTTGCTTTTAACTTTACCGTTGCTTACTAGCTGTTTTGATTCACGTTCGTATATAAAAGTTAGCTCTTTAAAAAAACTAGAAGTGGGAGAAGTAAAAAAATACGATGTCGATGTTCACAAAAATATGTTTGGCAAGAATCACGATTTTGATTACTTTTTACAATATGATGAAGATGACGGACCAGCTATAGATGTTCAAAAACGTGAGACGAGTTTTTATATAAAAGGTGTAAAAAGCGGTCGCACGATTATTTATATTCATTGTGTTGAAGAAGATAAATATGGAGTTGCGCTTGAATTTGTTGTTATAAATAATGGACTTAATTATGAATAAAAAAATATTTTTATTGTTTCTTCCTGCATTATTAATTAGTGGATGCGAAGATAAAGCAAAACAACTTAATCATCCCATTAGAATAATCGAAAGCATAACTTTAAGCGTTAATGATGTTATATCTTATGATCTTGAATCGCTTTCCCTTAATATGGGGCATCTTTTTATGGGTGAAACACCAGAATGCATTTTATATAATGTTCAAATCCCAAATGTTGTTAAGTGTGAATATAATAATTTTGAAATATTGTCTATTAAAGGAATAAATCCTGGAACAACATATATAGATTTGTACGCCAAATATAGAAGCGATAACACGTTGTTGAATTATTACACAATTAATGTAATTGTTATTGATTGATTATTTAAGAATTAATAGCTTTATTAAAAATAAAACTATATTTTTTAAAAAAATAAATTAATATAAGTATGTATGAAAAACAAATTGAGCAAAATATTTTCAATTCGCACAATAGTGTTCATCATTTTGCTATTAGAAATAATAGGTGCTTTTTTACTATACATCTTTGCTGAGCAGTATTTTGTATATGTAAGAACTATATTGAGTTTTGTTGCAATAATTTTTGCTTTAGTTGTTTTTTATTCTAAAAGAAGCAATTCTTATAAAGTTCCTTGGCTTTTACTTATTGCGGTTCTTCCTATTTTTAGTTCAATTTGTTATTTGTTATTTTCTGATAAGAAATTATCAAAAAAAGATAGAAAAAAATATCAACCAACGCGTAAAGCGCTTAAGATCGCTAACGCAAACAAAGAATCTCGTAACGTTTTAACTAAAATAGATAAAGGCAAAGATGCTAACGCATATTTCTTTGGAAAATATCTTAGCGATTATAGTGATAGTGGTATTTTTATAAATACCAAAATCACTTATTTTCCTACCGGGCAAGAAGCGTTTATCAAGATGAAAGAAAAATTAAATTCTGCGAAACATTACATATTCTTTGAATATTTTATTGTCGCAGAAGGAAAAATGTGGAGTGAGATTCTTGAAATTCTTAAAAGAAAAGCTAGTGAAGGAGTTGATGTACGCGTTCTTTATGATGATTTTGGTTCATTAACTACATTGCCTAATAATTATTATTTAACTCTTCGCAAATTTGGCATTAAGTCATATGCTGTTAATAAAATTCGACCGATTGTTGATGTTCGAATGAACAATCGTGACCATAGAAAGATTCTTGTTATCGATGGACATACATCATTCACAGGTGGCATCAATATTGCTGATGAATATATAGGTGAAAAAATCCGCTTTGGAGTTTGGAAAGATAACGCTATTATGCTTGAAGGCAATGGAACATTTGGCTTAACATCGTTGTTTTTATCAACTTGGGTTAGAATTTCTAGTGAAGAAACAGAAATAACAGACTTTACTAGTTATCTTCCATCTAAATATGAAAAAGAAATGGGAAGAATATCTCATCAAGAAGGATATGTTTCATCTTATGGTTCTGGTCCTGATACATATGAAAGCGTTGGTGCAAATGTATATTTAAATTTAATTTACAAAGCAAAGAAAAGCATTTATATTACAACGCCATATTTAATTCTTGATGAAGAAACTTTAGACGCATTAAAAAATGCCGCTAAAGGAGGGATAGAAGTGGTGATTGTTACTCCTCATATTCCTGATAAGAAAATGGTGTTTGATTTGACAAGATCATATTATAAAGAGCTTATTGATTCTGGTGTAAAAATATATGAATATACGCCTGGTTTTATTCACCAAAAAGTATTTTTAGTGGATGAATATATGGCTACAATTGGCACTGTTAATTTAGATTTTAGGTCATTATTTTTGCACTTCGAAAACGGATGTTTTATTTATAAAAACAAAGTTCTTGGTGATGTTAGAAAAGATTTTGATAACATATTATCTGAATCAAGAATGATTACAAAAGAAATGGTTAATTCTTCTCCTCTTAGTAAAAAACTTTTAAGACAAATATTGAGGGTATTTGCGTCATTATTATGATTATTGATTTAAATGGTTATGTAAGGATATTTGGAAATAAAACATTTTTAGAAACATCTTTTAATGATGTTGACGCTTTAGTTTTAGCGGATCTTTCTTATGTTAATTTTTGCTCATTGGCGCCTTCAATATCTAAACCTCATGCTCGTCCATTTTATTTAAAAGATATTCCTTTAGAAGAATCAAAATCTATTGCTAAAGATGAATTTGTTGCTGATGAAAATGTTGAATTATTAACCCTTCTCAGATCATCAATTCGCTTTAGAAACATTGGTCTTTGCTATGTAGAAAATGATTATTGTCTTCAAAGTGAAAAGCAATTTTATGCGATGACATGTGTTCTTCCTGATGGAACACGATATATATCATTTAGGGGAACTGATTTAACTCTTGTCGGTTGGAAAGAAGATTGTAATATGTCTTTCCAAAAAGAAATACCAGCACAAAAAACCGCAGTTGATTATGTAAATAAAGTAACATCATTATTTAAAAATAATTTTATAATAGGCGGCCATTCTAAAGGTGGGAATTTAGCGTTCTTTGCTGCATTAACTATGGATGAAAATCTTATGGATAGATGTATTAAAGCATATTCATTTGATGGTCCAGGTTTTTATGATGATGAACTATATAAAAGTGATAGATATTTACTCATGAAAGATAAATTAATAAAAATTGTTCCACGAGATTCTCTTGTAGGCATTATGCTTAATCACACTAAGAATGCCAGAGTAGTGGACGCTAATTCGTTGAGCATATTTCAACATAATCCATTTAGATGGAAAATTGATTCTAAAACCGGCGACTTTATGTATTTAAAAAAACGCGCCGAACAATCATATATTAATGAACGAGCCTTATCAAATTGGCTTTCTTCATTAAGCAACGAGGAACGAATAATGGCTACTAATGCAATATTTGAACTTCTTGGAGGAACACAATATTCTTTAACTCATTTAATAAAGAATTTTGGTGCAACCATTGCTAATTTTTTCAAAGTTTCAAATTCATATTCCAAAGAAGAAAAAGAAAAATTGAATGATATTTTAAAACGATTGTTTTATTATTTTAATAAAGCTCGTGATTCCTATAATCAGGAGCGTTTAAACAAATTTATCGAAAAAGCAAAAACTACAGTTAATAAAAAGGAGAAATAAAATGCTTGAATTTAGATACGACACACAACTTCTAATCGAAGGAAAAAATCTTAACGAAGACGCTATTAACGAATACATCACTAAGAATTTAAAAGGAGATTGTCTTTTAGCGGTTGGCGATGAAGAACTCATTAAAATTCATTTTCACACCAATGAACCATGGAAGCTTCTTGAATATTGTTCAACACTTGGCGAAATATTTGACATTGTTGTTGAAGATATGGATCGTCAATCAAGAGGTCTCAAAGGATAAATTACGAGCTCAAAAGAGCTCTTTTTTATTAGGTGTTAAAAATAGCTTATTATTGTGGTAATATATTTTATATAAAAATTATTGGGAGGCGAAATTATGAAATGTTCTAGATGTGGATTTACCGTTTCTAATGATTTTGAGCGTTGCCCTTATTGTGGTAACTATATTGGTGGAAATACATCAAATACTCTCAATTCAAGAATTAATTTTACAAGCAATATTTCAATTAAACTAAGAACATTTATTTATGTCATTTTATTTAATATTCTTTTTGCTGGAGTTTTGGTTGATTGGTTTTTGAATTTTAAATACGGAATTACTGTTTTAGCGTTTTTCATCTCTTTTGGATCGATGCTAATTATGGAATTCATTAATAAAAAAACATCTCCAATATCTTCTTTTGAAAAAATTAATTTCTTTATATTAGGTCTTTTAATTCTTATGTCTGGGCTTGGAAAAATAGAAAATGTTATTGATTTAAGAGCTCTTGTTGTAGGAATTATTTTCCCTAATTATTTGATTGTTTCAAATATTGCAATGTTATTATGTCTACTTTTTAATAAAGGCGATAATAAAAAAATACATCCATTTATAACAACATTTACTGTTTTAATTAATTTAACTTTTTCAACTATTTTATTCGCTTTTACTTTAGTAAATAAATATTCTGGTCCTTTTAATATTCCTCAAGAAGCTGTATTTCCATTTTTAGAAGAATACGCTCCTGCATCGAATATATTAAATTACATCGCGTTTGGATTTAATGTCTTATTTTTCATTAATTTCGTTTTAATTTTTATTGCATTTATTTCTTCGAAAGTGAAAACAAAATATGGAAATAGAGCAAATTAATAATATTGGAATCGTTTATGCAGGATGCGGTGTTAAAGCCGCTTGCGAGCTTTCGTTTGCTAAACAAATTATTGATAAAGTTGGTTATGAAAGAATTAGCGTTGTTTCTGGATGTTCTACAAGTTCATTAAACGCTCTTGCAACCGGATGTAAAAGCGTTAATCAACTTCTTAATTTTTATAATTCATTTGGATTTAATAATATTCTTTCGTTCAATAATAAAGCCCGCAAAGAATTATCTAAAAACATTCTTAATTCTATTGATGGATCAATATTAGAAATCAAAACATATGTTTCAGCGACGAATCTTAAATCATTCAAAACTAATTATTTTTGTATGAATAATATTTTTGATTCTCATAAAAAAGCTTTAGTAAAACTTTCAACTGGTTTTCCTATGTATATAGGACCACAATCGTTTGATAATTCTATATTTTTAAGTGGCACAGTGAGTGACAATTATCCAATTCTTCCTTTAATTGATGAAGATTTAGATATGATTGTTATTCTTCATGCAAATCCAAAATATTATCCGCCATTAGACTTATATAAAAAAGTAAAAAAAGGAACTGTTATTGTTGATGTTGATGTTTCGCTACATTTATCAGATAAAATTAGAATTTTTTCAATTTCTAAAAATGCATTCAATGAAATGATTCACGTTGGAGAAACTGATGGTTGGAATTTTGCTAATTATATTTTCTCTGATTTTAATAAAAATAATGTTCAAGAAAGAGTTTATGAATATACTTTAAGCAATCTAGAAGAACGAAATAAAAAAGACATAGATGGATCAAGCGTCATTTTAAATGTTTTTAATGTTCTTTATGATATGAAGGAGGATAACCTTTAATGCCTTACCAATTATCTAAAAAGAAAATCAATGCTTTAGTTCTTTCAGGTGGTGGCGCTCTTGGAGCGTATGAAGTAGGGGCTATTGAAGCATTAAAAGAAAAAGGTCTACATTTTGAAATCGTCACCGGGACATCAATTGGTGCACTTAATGGAGCTTTCTATGTTGGAGGACAAAGCGATAATTTAAGAAAACTTTGGAGCAACATAACTCCGACAAAAGTTATGGTCGATGGTTTTAATTTGAATTCAAAATTGCTCACAAATCCTGTGTCTGATAATTTTAGGTCTATACGCGATTGGGGAAAACAATATTTAAATCTTAAAGAAGGTGTTGGAGCGGATATTACTCCATTTAAAGAATATATTCGTAGTTCTCTTGATGTAGAGAAATGTAAAGAATCAAATATTAAATTTGGAATTACAACAGCGAAGCTTCCATCCTATCTTTCTGTTGACTTAAATATGAATGAAATCAAAGATAATGATACATATTTAGCCTTTTTACATGCTTCAAGTGCATGTTTTCCTATTTTTCCAATTGAAACAATAAATGATAAAAAATATGTTGATGGCTTTTATAACGATAACGTTCCAATGCGTCTTGCTTTCGACTATGGAGCGGATGAATTATATGTTATCGATATGAAATTATTTAATAAAAAGCCACAACATATGTTTTATTTAACTCTTCCAAATGTTCATTATATCGCTCCTTATATTTCGCTAGGTTCAATGATGGATTTTTCTCAAGAAACTATTCAAAAGAACATGAAATTAGGATATCTAGATACAAAAAAATATTTCGGAGATTATAGAGGATTTTATTTTACATTCAAAGATATTAAACCAGTCGATGGTTTTATGAGTTATATTCTTCATAATTTTGGAATAAATGCTGAATTTATTTTAAAAGAATTATCAAAAGATATTACTAAAAAAATGGACGAATTAGATTATTTTGTTCGTTCGATAGAAGTTATTGCTTTAAGACTTGGAATTGAAAATTATTATGAAGCCTATACTTTAGAAGAATTTATCCAAATTATTAAAGAGCGTTTAAAAACTCTAAAAGAAGATTCAATGCTTAAATCATCATTCTTTAAAGTTATTGGCGCAATAGGCGCAACAATGACAACAGCGCCTTCAAAAATTAAAGTTGATTACTTAATTCGCTTTAGCGTTGACTTCTTAAATTTAGTAAACGGAAAGAATAAACCTTTAATTGATCCAATTTATTTAAATACCGCTAACGTGAAATCAAGAAAAGATTAAGCAAGTTAGTCTAGACTAATCAAAAAATACGATAAATTGTTAATTTTTTCGCATTTTGTAATTGTATAATTACCCCTTTTTCTAGTAAAATATTTTTAGTTTTAATTACGGAGGATAATATGGCTCACTTACAGCAACATGCTATTAAGCAAATTACTGAAATTGTTGATCGTTTTAAAGATGAAAAGACACCTCTTATGATGATCTTAGAAGCAATTCAATCAGAATATGGTTACATACCACTTGAAGTGCAAGAACTTGTTAGTGAATTAACAGGAATTCCTGTAGCGGAAATCTATGGTGTTGTAACCTTTTATTCTTTTTTCTCACTTACACCAAAAGGAAAATACATCATTGGTGTTTGTCTTGGAACAGCTTGCTATGTCAAGGGTTCACAACTTGTTATTGATAAATTTTCCGATTTATTAGGTATTAAACCTGGAGAGACAACCGAAGACGGATTATTTACTTTAGACGCTCTTAGATGTATTGGTGCATGCGGTATCGCACCAGCCATTTCTATTAATGGAAAAGTATTTCCTAAAGTTGATCCAGCCAAAGTGGCAGGAATCATTAAGGAATACCGCGATTTAGCTAAGGAGGAAGCATTATAATGGAAAAGATTAAAACTGAAGCAGAATTAAACGCTAAAATTGAACATTGTGCTTCTTGCTTAGATAAAAAATTCAACGGAAAAGATGGCAAAAAACATATTGTTATTTGTGGTGGTACTGGTTGTATTTCCTCTCATTCAGATGAAATATTAGCTAAATTCGAAGAACTTATTAAAGAAAAGAACCTTGAAGATGTCGCGACAGTTAATAAAGTTGGATGTTTTGGTTTCTGTTCACAAGGACCATTTGTCAAAATATTCCCACAAGATCGTCTTTATAGAGCGGTCAAAGTAAAAGATGTTGAACGCATAATTGAAGAAGATATTATCGGTGGAAAGTGCATTACTGACCTTCTTTATGAAGACCCAGTAACTCATGAAAAAGTTGAAAGACAAGATGATATCAACTTCTACAAAAAACAAATTCGTATTGCTCTTGATGGATGTTCAATGATTAATCCTGAAAAGATTGAAGAAGCATTTGGCGCTGGTGCATTCAAAGGCTTAATGCGTGCCTTAAAGATGAGCCAACAAGAAGTTGTTGACGAAATCTTGAAAAGCGGACTCCGTGGTCGTGGAGGTGCTGGCTTCCCAACTGGAAGAAAATGGCAATTCGCTTTAAACCAAAATAATGATGAAAAATATGTCATTTGTAATGGTGATGAAGGTGACCCAGGTGCATTCATGGATCGTTCCATTCTCGAAGGAAACCCAGTCGGCGTCATCGAAGGTATGATGATTGCTGGTTATGCAATCGGTGCGAAAAATGGTTATTTCTATGTTCGCGCTGAATATCCAATCGCTGTTAATAGACTTAGAATTGCTATTAAAGAACTCGAAGAAATCGGCTTATTAGGCGATAACATCTTCGGAAGTGGATTCTCATTTAAATGTCATATTAGACTCGGTGCTGGTGCATTCGTTTGTGGTGAAGAAACAGCTCTTCTTAACTCAATCGAAGGAAAACGTGGTATGCCACGTCCTCGTCCACCATTCCCTGCTGTAAAAGGTTTATGGGGAAAACCATCAATTATTAATAACGTTGAAACATTAGCTGATGTTTCTTGGATATTGAGAAATGGTGCAGACAAATTTGCTTCTATTGGTACAGAAAAATCCAAAGGAACAAAGGTTTTCGCTCTTGGTGGAAAAGTAAATAACGTTGGTCTTGTTGAAGTTCCAATGGGAACAACATTGCGCGAACTTGTATTTGATATTGGTGGAGGAATTCCTCACGATAAAAAATTCAAAGCCATTCAAACTGGTGGCCCAAGCGGTGGTTGCTTAACTGAAAAAGACTTAGATGTTGAAATCGATTTTGATTCACTTGTTGCTCGCGGTTCTATGATGGGTAGCGGTGGCGCGATTGTTATGGACGAAGATAACTGTATGGTTGATGTCGCTAAATTCTATATGGAATTTATTTGCGATGAATCATGTGGTAAATGTTCTCCATGCCGTATTGGTACAAAGAGAATGCTTGAAATCTTGACCAAAATTACAAAAGGCAAAGGTGAAGAAAGCGACTTAGTCGAACTTCATGAATTAGCGGATGCAACAAAAGCCAATTCACTCTGTGCATTAGGCCAAACAGCTGCAAACCCAATTCTTTCAACTATGGCTAACTTCCCTGAAGAATATGAAGCACACGTTAAAGAACATAAGTGCCCAGCACATGTTTGTAAAGCAATGCTTCAATATTATATTATTCCTGAAAAATGTAAAAAATGTTCATTATGTGCTAGAAATTGTCCAACAAAAGCCATCAGTGGTGAAGTTGGTAAAACACCATTTGTTATCGATCCTAATAAGTGCGTTAAATGTGGTGTTTGTATGACAAATTGTCATTTCGGCGCAATTATTAAGAAATAAGGAGAAAAGCAATGGGTTTAGTAAATATTAAAATTGAAGGTAAATCATACCAAGTTGAAGATTCATTGACTGTTCTTCAAGCATGCCGTAAATGCGGATATAATATTCCATCACTTTGTTCATATATGGATGGAAGATGCTCTCTTGCAAGCTGCAGAGTCTGTCTTGTTGAAGTAAAAGGCGCTAGAGGTCTTGTTGCTTCTTGTGCATATCCTGTTAATGAAGGAATGGAAATTGTAATTTCATCTCCAAAAGCAATTAACGCTAGAAGAACAAGCGTTGAACTTCTTCTTTCTAACCATCATAAAAATTGCTTACAATGCGAAAAAGCTGGCAATTGTGAACTTCTTGAAGTTTCACGCATCGTTGGTGCTCGTGACAACAAATTTATTGGCGAACAAAGCAAGGCCACTTTAGATGAATGCGCTCCTGGAATTATTAGAGACACAGGAAAATGCATTCTTTGTGGACGTTGCATTGAAACATGCAAAGCTCTTCAAGGAATTGGAATTTTAGGATTTGAAAATCGTGGCTTTAAGGCTCTTGTTGGCCCAGCTCAAAATAGAAGCTTTGCTAGTAGCCCATGTATGCAATGTGGACAATGTGTACTTGTTTGTCCGACAGGTGCATTAATGGAAAAGAATGAAATTGCAAATGTTGATAAAGCTATGAAAGATGGCAAATTTGTTGTTTGCCAAGTAGCTCCAGCAGTTCGTGCCGCTATCGCGGAAGAATTTGGTGAAAAAATTGGTACAAATGGTACTAAGAAGATGATTGCTGCACTTCATAGACTCGGATTTAATAGAGTATTTGATGTTAATTTTGGTGCAGACTTAACAATTATGGAAGAAGGAAGCGAACTCCTTGAAAGAATTAAAAATAAAGGTGTTCTTCCTCAAATTACTTCTTGTTCACCAGGTTGGATTAATTATATGGAATATTTCTATCCAGATTTAATTCCTAATGTATCTACATGTAAATCCCCTCACCAAATGCAAGGTGCAATAACAAAATCATATTTTGCTAAGGCGCATAATATTGATCCAAAAGATATTTATGTTGTCTCAATTATGCCTTGTGTTGCTAAAAAAGGTGAAAAATCACGTCCTGAAATGGAAGTTGATGGTCTAAGAGATGTCGATGCTGTCTTAACAACACGTGAACTCGCCAAAATGATCAAACGTAACGGTATCATTTGGAATAAACTTCCTGAAAATGAAGAATTTGACCAAGATTTATTAGGTCAATATAGTGGCGCAGGTGTTATCTTTGGTGTTACTGGTGGCGTTATGGAAGCCGCTCTTCGCACAGCCTATCATGAACTTACAAATGAAGAATATGGCAAAATTGAATTTAAAGAAGTTCGCGGATTAAAAGGTGTTCGCGAAGCTGATATTAATATCAATGGCACAATTCTTAAAGTTGCAATGGCAAGCGGAATGAAAGACGCAAAAGTTCTTCTTGATGAAATTCGCGCTGGTAAATCTCCATATGCATTTATTGAAATTATGGGATGTCCAGGAGGTTGTGTTAATGGTGGCGGTCAACCATATGTTAAACCAATGTTCCTTCTCAACGAAGATGATGATATTTTAGATACTTATCGTCAAAAACGCGCTGACATTCTTTATAGTGAAGATGAAAGACAAACAATTAGACAATCACACAATAACCCAGATATTCAAAAATTATATAAAGAATTCTTAGGTCATCCATTGTCTGAAATGAGTGAAAAATTGCTTCATACTTCATATAATGCACATCGCGAAAAATATCCTAATAAAAAATAATTGATATTTGCCCTCTATTTATAGAGGGCTTTATTTTGTAGATAATAATTAAAACTTATGAAAGCATTTACATTAAATAAATCAGTAAATAATTATTGATTAGTGCTTGACTGAGTGATACTATTTTATTCGGTAAAAGAATACTGATTATGAAAAACATTTCTAAAAGACAACTAGAACGCTTCCCAATCTATCTTAAATACCTTCTCACTTTATCAAATGATAATGAGAATATTTCTGCACCGATGATTTCACGCGCTTTAGGATTTAGCGAAGAACAAGTCCGCAAAGATCTTCAAGTAGTGACCTCAAAAGAAGGAAAACCTAATCGTGGTAGAAATAAAGATGAATTAATATCTGATATCCAAAATTTTCTCGGTTATCAAAACATCGATAACGCTGTAATTATTGGTGTTGGTCATCTAGGAAAAGCGTTTATAAATTATTCTGGTTTTAAAGCATTTGGATTAAAAATTGTTGCAGGTTTTGATATCGATAAGAATATTATTGGAACAAAAATCAATAATACTGATATTTATGATTTAAATGATATCGAAAATATACTTCCTAATTTGAATGTTAAAATTGCGATTTTAACAGTTCCTGGAGAAGTTGCACAAGAAATTACAAATCGCATTACAAAACTTGGTATAAAAGCCATTTGGAACTTTGTTCCAACACACATTGATGTTTCTGAGAATGTTGTTATTGAAAATGTAAATTTAGCATCTTCATTAGCGGTTCTCTCACATAAACTAAATTTAAAAGAAAAAGGAGAATAGTTTTATGGAAAAAACTGAAATCAAAATTGATCCAAAACAAGAAGTCGATGAACTTGTAAAAAAAGCTCAAAAAGCATTAGATGAATTCCTTCTTTTAGATCAAGAACAAATCGATCATATCGTCGCTAAGTGTTCAGTTGCTGGTCTTGATCATCACGGAACGCTTGCTAAAGCCGCAATCGAAGAAACAAAGCGTGGTGTATTTGAAGATAAGGCCACAAAAAACTTATTCGCTTGCGAATATGTTGTTAATAACATGCGTCATTTAAAGACTGTTGGTGTTATTAGTGAAGATCCTGTCACAGGTATTACTGAAATCGCTGATCCAGTCGGCGTTATTGCAGGTATTACTCCTGTTACAAACCCAACATCAACTGTTATCTTTAAATCACTTATTTGTTTAAAGACAAGAAACCCAATTATTTTTGCATTCCATCCAAGCGCACAACAATCATCAAAAGAAGCCGCTAAAGTTATGCTTGAAGCAGCTGTTAAAGCTGGAGCACCTGAAAACTGCATTCAATGGATTGAACATCCAAGTATGGATGCAACAAGCGCTCTTATGAATCACCCAGGTGTTGCAACAATTCTTGCAACTGGTGGTAACGCTATGGTTAAAGCTGCTTATAGCTGTGGAAAACCAGCTATGGGTGTTGGAGCAGGTAACGTTCCAGCATATATGAATAAATCATGCAACGTTGAGCAAGCAGTAAATGATATTGTTTTATCAAAATCATTTGATAATGGTATGATTTGTGCTTCTGAACAAGCAGTTATCATTGATAAGGACATTTACGAAGAATCAGTCAAAATGTTCAAACATTTTAGAGCTTACTTTGTAAATAAAGAAGAAAAAGAAAAATTATCAAGATTCATGTTTGGCTATGCTTATGGAGATAAAGATGCCGAACTTGGTAAATTAAATCCAACTATCGTTGGTCAAAGCGCACATTGGATCGCAAAACAAGCTGGTTTTGATATTCCAGAAGACACATCAATCATTTGTGTTGAATGTAAAGAAGTTGGACCAAAAGAACCAATCAGCAGAGAAAAACTTTCTCCAGTGTTAGCGGTATTTAAATCAAAAGACGATGTCGAAGGATTTGATTTCGCTGAAAAGATGGTTTCATTTAATGGTCTTGGTCATAGTGCATCAATCCATTGTAAAGAACAAAAGATGGCTGATGATTATGGTGAAAAAGTTAAAGCCATGCGTATTATTTGGAATTCTCCATCTACATTTGGTGGTATTGGTAATGTTTATAACTCATTCTTACCAAGCTTAACACTTGGCTGTGGTAGTTATGGACATAACTCAATTGGCGGTAATGTCAGCGCCATTAACTTACTCAATATTAAAAAAGTTGGTAAAAGGAGAAATACTGTGCAATGGTTTAAAGTTCCTCGTAAAATTTATTTCGAGCGCAATTCAATACAATATTTGAAATCATGTAAAGATATGAGCAAAGTCTTTATCGTTACAGATACATCAATGGTACAATTCGGTTTCTTTAGCAAGATTACTGAACAACTCAATTTAAGACGTAACAAAGTTACAATGCAATTATTCTGTGATGTTGAACCAGATCCAGATATTGAAACAGTCCGTAAAGGTACTGAAATGATGAAGGTCTTCCAACCTGATACAATTATCGCTCTCGGCGGTGGTAGTGTTATGGATGCTGCTAAAGGTATGTGGTTATTCTATGAACATCCAGAAGTTAACTTCGATGACTTAAAACAAAAATTCATGGATATTCGTAAAAGAGCATTCAAATATCCTGAACTCGGTAAAAAATCACGTCTCATCTGTATTCCTACTACATCAGGAACAGGTAGTGAAGTTACTCCATTCGCAGTTATTTCTGATAAGAAGAACAATAAGAAATATCCTCTTACAGACTATTCTTTAACTCCAACAATTGCTATTATAGATCCAGAATTTACAACAAATCTTCCAGCTCGTTCAACAGCAATGACAGGTATGGATGTTCTCACTCACGCTATTGAAGCTTATGTTTCAGTTATGGCAAGTGACTATACTGATGGTTTAGCTCTTAAAGCTATTCAACTCGTATTTGAATATCTCCCACGCGCTGTTAAAGATGGCGCTCATGACCTTGAAGCCCGCGAAAAGATGCATAATGCCGCAACAATTGCTGGTATGGCATTTGCTAACGCTTTCCTTGGTATGACCCACTCAATGGCTCATAAAGTTGGTGCGGAATTCCATGTTGTCCATGGTCTTGCATGTGGTATCTTACTTCCATTTGTAATTCGTTATAATGGAACAGTTCCAACAAAATTATCAGTCTGGCCAAAATATAATGTTTACTGCGCTGATAAGAAATATCAAGAAATCGCTAAACTTCTTGGCTTAAAAGCTTCAACTCCTGAAGAAGGTGTTAAATCACTTGCTAAAGCAGTTGATGAACTCGGAAAAGAAGTCGGTCTTGATATGTCCTTCAAAGGATGTGGCATTGCTAAAGAAGAATGGGATAAGCACGTTAACCGCATTGCCTATCTTGCTTATGAAGATCAATGTTCTCCAGCTAACCCAAGAGTGCCTCTTGTTGAAGATATGAAAGTCATTCTTGAAAAAGCCTACGAAGGTTATAAAGACTAATAACAAAACAAACTAAAACCAGGCATCACGCCTGGTTTTTTCGTTAGATTTATAAACTATTTTTATAATTTATTATTTCTCCTGAATCTAGAACAATATAAATTAAATTTAATTTATAAAAACTTTTATTCCAGTTTACAGGCGCTACAACGTAAGTTAATTCTTGATTTAGATATTTGTCAAAATAATCTTCATATTGACTAACATTTGAACTATAAAATTGAATTTTTGTATTTTCATCATTTTCATACATATAATATGTAGGATACATAGACGAAGTCTTCAAAATTTTTGCTTTTAATTTATAAACTTCTTGGGAGTGATCAACTTTGCCATCGTTACAAACTGTAAATAACTCATCAAAAGTAGTTTCTTTAATTGATGAAGTAGGAATTTTGTTATTTCCATATTTGTTACTTAAAAGTATTGCGTTTTCTAATTGAATTTGACCAGGATAAGTTCCTTTATAAGTATCATTACTCATGAAATGTTGCTTTGTTCCTTGAACAATGACTTCATCTCCAATGTTTACAAGTCCTTTTGCGGCCCCTTCATTTAATGTAACAACAATACTTCTTGTATCATCAAATAAATAAAAACTCGATTGTTTGCTTCCGCTTAAAGAAGCAGAGACAATGCCTTTAGTAATAAATTTACTTCCATCCTCTCCATTTATCACATCTTTTATTGAAATAGTGTCATAAACAACTTCTTTTATTTTTTCTACATCAATGGAAGCTGTTGCTTCATTTTCTAAATATTTAGCGGTTATATTTATCGTTGCTTTTCCATCTTCATTTAATTTGAAATATGTTTTATTGTCTTTTTCTTCAAAGATTGCAACATTTGTATTTGATGAAGAATATGAAATAGTTACATTTTCAAATCCTAACAAGGAAGAAGAAACAGATGTTATTAATTCTAAATCAGGTGAAGAAGTATATGATTCTTTAAATTGATCTTTAATAAAATAATCTAATACAAAACTTGCTGCTTTATTATTAGCGTCAAAAACAAAGTTTTCATCGATTATTTCTAATGGAATGAAACGATATATAATACCTGTATCTCTAGAAGCAGCATTAATTATCGATAAATATACTGTACAAATTTTGCCATTGTATTTTTTAAGATAATCAAAATCGTCGCCGTTACATTGTGTATAAACATATGAGCCAGTTTTTTCATCTAAATCATCGATATAATAATTTGTATAATTGCCATCATTGCTCTGTTTAATTACTGCATTAACTTTAAATACTGTACTTGTAATATTGTCTGTTAATGGTGTTTCAAGCATTTGTTTAACAGTTGATTCTTTAACCCATGATTTATCGATTTCTTTTGTTTGATTAACAATTTTTAAAAGAGTTGGATCCGCAATTTGAATTGCGCCTTGATAGCCATATTTATTAGCGTTTTCTTTTTCTTTTTCGAGAATATATGTTGTTTTTGTTCCTTTAATGATTATTTCATTACCTTCGCTTAATTTATTAGCGATACTTCCATATACATATATCGAATCAGTTCCATCATTTAGATAAAATCCACATGGTTTTTTACCATATGCATATAATATTTTTTAATAGTAACGATTGTTCCGTTATTCTCTTTGCGGGATGATGAGATTGTTTGAGTAGATATTTCTTCTTCAGTTGTTGTAGTTACTAAAGAAGTAGTAGGTGATGTAATATCCGTTATATCGTTATTGTTGCAAGAACATAATAACAATGCCACTAACGGAAAAAGTAATGCTTTTTTGTTCATTTTTTATCCCTTCTCATTGTGTGCTTTAAGCACAAACTAAGAATAACATATTTTAGAAAATTTTAATCAAACAAAAATAAGTATTGATATTTAATGCATGTTAAATTAATCTTTAAGCAAGAAAGGAAGTGAAAACATGTCTAAAATGTCTTCAACTAACCTTACTTATCGCGAGAGATCGCGTTTTATATATAATTCCTAGCTCGTCTAGGAATTTTTATTTATTACGAATTTAATAATGCCGTTATCTTGTAATGTGGAACCTGTAATTTCAACACCCATTTTCCCATAAAGATTAATTGCGGCTTTATCTGTTTCTTCTAAAGAAGAAGAGATATCGATAATCATTTGTGTTTGCTCTTTATCAATTCTTACAGATTCATTATTTTTTGTTCCATTTGCAAGAAGCGTAAATATTTGAGACTTAAAATCACCTGAAACAACATTTTCACCATAATAAATGTCATTAATATCAAATGTAATAGTGTAGTTATCAGGATCACATGATAAATATTTAGCATCGATTTCGACATTTGTTTGATATCCATTAACTGTGATACCGATAACTAGATAAATATGATTATCAACAACATTTGCGTAGAAATCATTTAAAGCATAATAATTAATTTTATAATTATTTTCTTCAACTTTTCTATTTAATAAATAGCTATTGCCTATAACATTTGTGTCAAGAAGGGCTTGATAGATATCATCTTCATTAATTTCACCAATATATCCAGTTGCAATTCCTTCAAGGCTAACTTGACTATTTACTTTATTTTTAATGTAATCTTTATCGCTAGCTTTTGGAGTGATACCTTCAAATGTTGTTGCATCAGCAATTCCATATTTTGTCAAATCAACATCTTTAATTAAATCTCTATATGCGGAGGTAGTGGAATTATATCCACTCACAAGAAGAGCATATGTATCAATAACATTCGCGTCAGTATATTCAATAACGCCATCATTAAACATTTTTTCGGCAATATCACGCATTCCGCTTATATTTAAGTTGGCGGATTTTTCAGGAGTTAAGAATTTTTCGTTATTTGTATAATTTGATAAATCGATTCCGCCTTCAATTCCATTATTATCAAAGCTAATTGTAAAAGCTTCATCATCAAAATATTGAGTAAATAAGGCTGTATAAAGCGAACTATTTTCACCTAAATAATGAAGAATATCTTTACGTGCATCTTCATCACTATAATATATTTGCTTAGTTTCACTATCATATTGGAAAGAAAGTCCAAACGAACCAACCATAGTTCCAATATAATCATTGATATTTAAACCTAGTTTAGCCGCTAAATCGTTAACAACATTATATAAACCATTAATGCGTCCTAGTTTGATATCGTTAATTTCAAAAATAAATCTTTTGTTTTCCTCATCTCTTTCAAATGATGTGAAGATTTTAACTCTTGTCTTAAATATGTTTTTAGCATTCAAATCCCCAACAAAAACCCACTTATTATCGTAAGTTTCTAATGAAAGAGATGTAAAATATTCTTCTAATGCTGGAGCAGTTTTATATATTTCATCAGTGGCTTTTATAAGCATTTGATTGATGATATCTTTAGTGATAGCAAATGATATTTTGCCTGTTTCATTAGTACTATCTAATGAATCAACAGCTAGATCGCCCATTACATTTTCAATATTAAAGTTTTCATCTTTTGTTATTTCGTTTCTTGTTCCATCATAAAAACATCCGTAAACTGTTCCTATTGGAGCGGCAATTAAAACAACTATTATTCCAAGTGCAATAAATAAGCCTATATGTTTTTTCTTTTTAGGCTTTTTTGCAATATCTGCATTTTTTGAATCAGGTATTCTGTCCATAATACGTCCTTTTTATTCTTTTTTAATGGTTATTATCAATAAATATGTTATATTTAATTTATTATGAGTTCAACAAAAGAAAAAATTATATTAGAAAAATCAAAAGATTATCTTGGTGCAATGATACTTATTGGAAATAAGTGTCTAATGTTTAGATGTGTAGATGAAAATGAATATTATAAATATGGATATTTCTTTCCAGGATGCAAAGTAAATGATAAATACGAATCTACATCATATTTAATCGCTCAATTAAAAGCAAAATACGGTTTAGATGCAAAAATAGGTCGTTTTATTGGTGATACTGTCACAATAGAAAATGAACAAAAGATGTGCCTTTATTTATATAAATGCACAATCGATAAAGCAGTCTCAATTAATAATAACGCTGTATCATTTTCACTTGTTGATCCAAAAGAACCAGGAAATATCATAATTGATAAAGCGGATAAATTATTGTTAGAAAGAATTTCTTATTTTCTTAAGGTATATCAAGGAGATTTTAATACTCCGAAAAGACCAGAAAATGATATTAAAACAATTATGACTTTGTATAATACTTTATTAAAGAATCAAGACAAAGTTGCAAAGCAAGATATAAATGATTTTAAACAATTGCTAGAAACAAACGCTACTTTAAAAGAAATTACTGAAGCATTTCAATATGTTTTAAAAAGATCAAAAATTGTTCTTGAAGGCGAAAAAGATGAAAAATAGATTTTTATTAATATTATTAAGTTCAATATTATTATCTGGATGTGGTGATGATGGTGTTATTCGCACGAATGTTACATCTCCTAATGATAATGGTATTGACACAACAATTACTAGTGAAGATGTTGTATCTTCTATCACAGGCGGTATTTATTCTAAAAAATTAGAAGAAATTTTAAATAACATCAAAGACAATACAATTTATAACATTAAAAGATCTTATTCTTCATATGTTCATGTAATAAATAACGAAGAAAAGAATGATGTTTTTTCATTAAACATTGACACAAAATTATTTACAAATTCGGTATTAACTAAATCAATTGACGCTAAAACGACAAATGATTATCAATATTTCAATTATTATGATGAAAATAATGGAAAAAATGTTAATCAATATGTCTATATGGATGATGATTTTGAAAATATTATTTTGAAAAAAGAATTTGTTAATAACGAAAATAGCAAAAAAGTAATTGAAACATCTTCATCATATACTTTGAAAAATTACGATGAGAACTTCTTAATTGTTGATCCTGCATCATTTAGTAACAATATTGAAGACTATAAAGTTGCGGGTTATATTGATGACGTTTTATTTGTGCGACTTATTAATAAAACGGCCATTAACGAAGAAAATAATGTGACTATTTATGTCGATTACTATATTAAAGATAATAAAATTAACAAAAAGGAATTCTATAAAGAAATTTCTAATGAAGAAAAAGTTTTAGAACAAGAAAAAATTATAACATCATATTATTACCAAGATAATGGTGCATATGATAAAAATATTATTCCTCCAGTAAGCGAATAAATTCTATTATTATTGTGGAATTTCTGGCATCTTTGTCTCATCAAAGGTGCCGTTTTTAGTTATGCTATATGTTTTTGTAGTTTCTTCTTTTTCTAAAAGAAATGGTTCATCTAGAGGTTCTTTAAAAATGCTACTTCCAATAAGCTTTTCAATTTTTTCGTAAGAATAATCGAGCATATATTCTGTTTCGCCATCTTTTTCAATTGGTTTTAAACGATATAATTTATATGTATTAGTAATAAACTTCAGTTCTTCGCCATTGAATTTAACAGTGTAAATTGCTCCGCTTTGCATCTCCATTGTTTCGATAATAACTTCATTTTTCTTGCTATAACCATAAGTGGCTTTATTCCAATCAATGGATGTTGAACTTAATGATGATCCTAAAGAAGTGTTTTGTTCAAATTTTTCATCAGTAGAATAATCTATTGTTTTTGTGTCGTAAATTTTTTCACCATATCCGTAATCGGTAAAAGAATCAGAGACAATATTTTTTGAATCATCAAAATGAGTATATGTATCTTTTGTATAACTTCTAACCGACTTAGCATTCAAAAAGCTTTGCTCTGAATCTGTGACTACATTTTCAACAATATAATTGTTTTCATATTTAATAGTAACGATACTAGTGGATTCATTTATATCTGAGTCAGTTTCAGTGGAGAATTTTCCAAGGTATTCTTTATAATATGTTTTCTTTGAATATTTAGTGGATGTTGAATTTGGAAGAACATAATTTTTTGATGATTTATCAAGCGCTATTTTAGCGTCACTTAAAGCGATATATTTATCAATTGATATATTTGTTTCTTCCCACCATGCCCATTGGTTTTCGCATGATGTTAATGGAATAACCATTGTCATTAGGAATATCATTTTTAAATTCTTTTTCATAGCTGTCTCTTTCTTATAACGATTTCATTTTATCATTATCTAATAGTTTATCAAAAGATAAAAATATGCTTTAATATTATTTGTTAACTATGATCAATAAAATTATTGAAGAATTATTGATATACGCTCAAAAAAATCTTTATCTAAATAAAGAAGATATTATTTATAAAAGAAATATACTTTTGGACCTTTTAAATCAAAACGAACCTTACGAAGGTGAAATTGATAAAAATTATATATTGTCATTAGATAAACCAGATGTTTTGTTCGATGAATTAATAAATGAAGGGGTTAGCGAAAAATTAGCGGTACGCATTTTTGGCGAATCATCTCCTCTTCCAAGCACAATCAATGAAAAGTTTTATTCATTAAAGAATAAATTGCCTAGTGATGCAACATCATATTTTTATGATTTGTGTATCAAGAATTATTATGTTCAAAAATCAAAAATTGATAGAAATATCAACAGTGTTGCTTCTAATGGCATTGAATTATCAATTAATTTATCTAAACCTGAAAAAAATAACGCTGATATAAAGAAAGCTCTTTTAGATGTAAATGTTACATATCCAAAATGTGCAATTTGTAAAGATAATGTTGGATTTAAAGGTGAAGGAAAATTCTTACCTCGTGGAAATCTAAGAACAATTAATTTTGATCTTGATGGCTCGAAATGGTTTTTCCAATATTCGCCTTATGGATATTTCGATGAACATTTCATTTTAGTTAAAGATGAGCATACTCCAATGAAATTAAGTGACGAAAACATTAAATCATTGTTTTTATTCATTAAACAATTTCCACATTATGTTATCGGTTCAAATAGCGATCTTCCTATTAGTGGTGGCTCGATTTTATCTCATGAACATTTTCAAGGTGGAAAACATATTTTTCCTATCATGAAAAGAAACTATTTAGAAAAATATAAATTTGAAAATAATGATAATGTTGATGTTTATAAACTTGATTGGTTTGCTTCCACATTGGTGGTCGTAGGAAAAAATTATGAAAATGTTTTTAACGCATCAAGAAAAATAATTAGATTTTATGAGAATTATAGCGATGAAAGCGTTGGTTTAATTTGTAAAGATAAAGAACAACATAATTCTGTTACATTGCTTCTACAATATATTGATGAAGAATATCGCTTATTTATCATCCTTAGAAATAATATCGTAAATGAACAATATCCTGATGGAGTATTTCACGCTCATAAGGAATATCACATCATTAAAAAAGAAGGTATTGGGCTTATTGAAGAAGGTGGAAGATTTATTCTTCCAGCGCGCTTGAAACGTCAATTTGAACAAATCAAAGATATCATCAATAATGATTATTCATTTGATGAATATATTACAAAATATCCTGATATGTTAGATTTTAAAGATTTCATTAATTTAGTTAAAGAGCTTTATAACGGATCAAATTTGGATGAAGTCTTAAACGAAGTAACAGGTAAATATTGCGAAAATATTTTAAGAAATACAAGTGTATTTAAAGATGACTTAAAAGGACAAAATGCATTTAGTGCATTTATAAATAAATTGGGATTAATAAAATGCGAAAAAGAGTAGTTATAATCTTATCTAGCCTCATCTTGGCCTCAATTGGAACATATTGTTTATTCTTATTTGCGCCTTATTTTTATGATGTGAACAAAAATACAAACTCTATTAATCATTTAGTATATGGGTATCAATTAGGATATGGTTTTCCTGGTCAAAGCGATGTAAAAATAAATGGAAATCTATTTCTTTTTATTGCTCAGATTTGTGGACCTATTTGTTTTATTTGTTTATTGACTTTTCTTTTGTGGTTCATATTTTCTAAAAAGAAAAATTCTCCGATGATGTATTTTCTTTTAGGAGTTTCGATATTTTGTATTTCACTTGTTGTTTCTTCATTATTTTTAAGTTGGCCTATTTATCAATCAGCGAATGCAAGCCGCGTTGATAATCCTATATTTACATGGCAATTTTTCTTAAGCATTGGTTCCGTTATTGTGGGTTTAATTATAAATGCATATTTAATTATTTATATAGCTATGAATAAGCGTAAAAGCGTTTAATATTCAAAAATATGAATAAATATGATATTCTTAATTTATTAAAGAGGTGAAAAAATGAAAAATATCAATATCACAAAATCATTCGGCTTATTACTAAGCGGTTTAGCAATGGTTTTAACTCTCACTGGTTGTGATCGTGGTAATACTACAAGTAGCAGCGCTGACGGAACAACTGATGAGTATGGTTTAACAGCGTCCGCGCACGGAAATAGAATGTTTCTTGCAGTTCATAACAAAATGATTGCCGATCATACAAATTACATCACATATAATAGAGTCAATTATTATCTTAGTGACCATGGTGATGTAAAGAGCACTGATACATATGGAGAAGACACAACAAAAAATGTTTTATTCTATACAGGAAAAGTAGTTAGCAAAGGACAATCATTTAGTCGCGAACACGTTTGGGCATGCGCTAACTCAAATGGTATGTGGACACATAATAAAAGCGATGGCATCAATTATGTTGATGGAAGCGGCTATGCAGGTGGAGGAAGTGACTTATATCATATTCGTCCTTGCGATAGCGCAGTTAACACATTCCGTGGCAATGGTAAATTCTATGAATTTAGCGAAAACGAAACATATTATGAACACGGTGATGGTGGTCCATATACAATCAAAAGTAATGTCGATGGAGACTACGGCACAAAAATTGAACCTGCTGATGAATATAAAGGTGATATTGCTCGTATATTAATGTATATTTATGTTCACTATAGCAAAGTTGGTGTTACAAACAAATATACCGGTTCATTAAAATTAACTGATGTTTTTAATTCCGGATATAGTGAATCAGAAATTAAAGCATTAATGGTCAAATGGAATGAACTTGATCCAGTTGATGAAACTGAAAAACTCCGCAACGACAACGTTGAAAAAATTCAAGGAAATAGAAATCCTTTCGTTGATCATCCAGATTATATGGCTCGTATTTTTGATACTGGCGAGTAATAATTCGGTTTATTGTTATTATGGAAATTAAAGGCTTACTTTTACCAATATTTTCTCTTCCTAATAAATATGGAATTGGTGACTTTGGAAAAGAAGCCTTTTATTTTATTGATTTATTGAAGAAAAATAAATTTAATGCTTGGCAAATTCTTCCTTTAAATCCGATTTCTTATGGACATAGCCCATATCAACCATATTCTTCATATGCAATCGAAGATTTATACATTTCTATAGATGACTTAATTAAGGATGATTTACTAAAAAGTTGTCCTACATTTAGAAAAGATAAAACTCATATCGATTATGAAAAAGTTCGTTCTTTTAAAGAAAAATATTTCTCTTTAGCGTTTTTAAATTATTTAAATAAATATGGAGAAGATGATCTTTTGTCTTTCGCGGATAGAAATATTCATATTGATGAATACGCTAATTTCATGGCGAAGAAAGAATTAAATAATTTCTCTCCTTGGAATATGTGGAATGAGCAAAATGAAGATAATGAGCGTTATCATAAGATATATCTATACCATCTTTTTAAACAATATTACGCTAAAAAAGGATGGGATAATATTCACGAATACGCTAAAAAGCAAGGCATATCAATAATAGGGGACATTCCTTTTTATGTTGGATATGATAGTTCTGATGTTTATTATAATAAAAAATATTTTTTATTAGATGAAAATAACAATATGACTTTTGTCGCGGGTGTATCTCCTGATTATTTCTCTGAATATGGTCAAAGATGGGGTAATCCTATATATAACTTTGAAGAATTAAAAAAGGATAATTATCGCTTTATTATCGATAGAATTATTTATGCTTCAAATTTATATGATAAAGTGCGCATTGACCACTTTAGAGCGTTTGACACATATTATGTTATTCCCGCTCAATATAATGACGCGAAAATAGGTGAATGGAAGTACGCTCCAGGATATGAAATATTCGATGAATTATATAAAATTAAACCAAATATTGATATTATCGCAGAGGATTTAGGAAATCTTCGCCCAGAAGTTTATTATTTAAGAGATCATTATCATCTTCCAGGAATGAATGTTTTTCAGTTTACTATCAATGATTTCATAAATAGGGGTGATTTTTCTAAAGAGGATTATAAAAATTTCATCACATATATTGGCACTCATGACAATATGACTCTTGTTGGTTATTTATATTATTTGAAAATGAGTGAAAAAACAAAAATGAAACATTATTTTAATTATCTGGGCATAAAAGGAAATAATTTAGAAGATTTATTCCTTAAATTTGCATTTAGAAAATTTGATAATGTCATAATTTCTTTCGTGGATTTGCTCCATTTAAATAACCACGCTCGTATAAATGCTCCATCAACTCTAAATGAAGAGAATTGGACAATAAAATTACAAAATTTTGATAAAATCAAATACTATATGAAAAAGGAATATTAATATGTATAAAGTTGGTCTTATATCGCTTGGATGCGCTAAAAACTTAGTTGATAGTGAAATGCTTCTTGGAATGCTTTCATCATCAAATTTTGAAATTGTTAATACAATTGAGGATAGCGATATTGTAATTATTAATACATGCGGTTTTATTGAAGCAAGCAAGAAAGAAAGCATAGAAAATATTCTCGATATTGTTCGATATGGTAAAAAGACAATTGTCACCGGTTGTATGGTGGAGAGATATAAAAAAGAACTTCAAGAATCAATTCCAGAAGTTGATTTATGGGTTTCTATTAAAGAATATCCTCATATAAATGAATTAATAATGAATTTATTAAATGATGATACAAAAATTGAAAAATTGAATCCTTTTGTGCGTCTATTATCAACACCTGAATATATGGCTTATTTAAGAATAAGCGAAGGTTGTAATAATTGCTGCTCTTACTGCGCTATTCCATTAATTAGAGGTCATTTTAGAAGTAGAAATCTAAATGATTTAATTTTTGAAATGAAACTTCTAAAAGATAAAGGCATTAAAGAACTTGTTATCATTAGCCAAGATACAACTAGATATGGAACTGACTTTAGAGATGGAACAACAATAATCACATTATTAAAAGAAGCTTTAAAATTTAATTTTTATTCTATTCGTCTTTTATATCTTTATCCTGATGAAATTACACCTGAATTAATTGATTTAATCAAAGATAATCCATCAATTGCTCCTTATTTTGATATTCCTTTCCAACATTCATCTGACCATGTCTTAAAAGGAATGCTCAGAAGAGGAAATGAAGAAAGCTATCAAAAGCTTATTAATGATATAAGAAATAAAATTCCTAACGCAATTATAAGAACTACATATATTGTCGGATTCCCTGGTGAAAATGACGATGACTTTGTTAATTTAGTATCGTTTACAAAGAAGAATCATTTCGATCATATGGGCGCTTTTAAATATTCTCGTGAAGATGGTACAAAAGCATATGACTACGATAATCAAGTACCAGAAAATCTTAAAGTTGCTAGATTAAATAAAATAATGGATATTCAAAAAAAGATATCATATGAGAACAATAAAAAACATATTGGTGAAATAATGGAAGGCATTGTTATTGGATATGATGCTAAAAACAAATTATATTCATTAAGAACATATTGGAACGCTCCAGATGATATCGATGGTAATATAACATTTAAATCTAATAAAGAACTTAAATGCGGTGATATTGTTAGAATTAAAATTACATCTGCCTTTGTATATGACTTATACGGAGAAATTCTTATTGATTAAAAGGTATTAAAAATATATACTAATGCAAGTGGTACGCCTCCTTAGTTAAGTGGTATAACGGATCCATGGTAAGGATTAATTGCTAGTTCGATTCTGGCAGGAGGCACCATTTATAGAAAATACCGAATCCAAACAACGGATTCGGTTTTTTTAAACACAATTAATCGATCTACGAAATCAATTTTTTAAAAATGTTCAGCATTATCTAAAAATGGTTTTTCTAAAACAATAACTATATGAAAAAGAAAAATATTTAATTCCTTTAGATATTGTTAAATGTTGATGATATTGTCCCAAAAAGCGGACACTCCTTTTTCTATAATTTTCTTGTAAATAAAGTTATTACTTTAAAGGAAAGGATAAGTATGGATAAAAATAAATTGACGGTAAACGATATTTTGTATTTCGAAGTAGCTATTGATGAATTTTATGATTCTATCGATATATTTGAACTTGTGAATAAATTTGTTCCATTACAAAGATATGATGACCATATTTTTAGAACCGATATTTGTAGTGGCGAACACATTATTTCTGTTAATAAGAAAAGTAATGAATGTTATATTGATAACGAATTAAAAAATGTTACTGAAATAATTGCTTTTTTCGATGACACTATCGAACCTATTAGTTATATTGAAAAATTGTATTTTAAAAACATTAACGATTATATAAGTGGAATATATTTTAAAAATGGAACACAAATATTTTTAAATGTGAATAACGCTAATAAATTTAAAGGCTCGTCATTATTTCTCGATCCTTTTGATATTGGTGAAGATGAAATTAATAGAATACTTAAAAGAAAGGTGAACATATATGAAAACTAGATTCGTACAATTCTCAGAAATGAAATGGCTTGATGAAGAAGAAATAAACGAATATAACAAAGTTTATATGAACGCATTATTAAATGTTAGAAAAGCTCAACAAAATGGAACAATAACTGATGATTTATATAAAACTGTTTGTAGATACGAAGAAGGTGTTTCTGTAGAAAAAGGGTATTATATTGCTAATCTACATTACGATTTATGCAAAGCATGTGAAACTCATTCTGGTTATGAATTATTAGAAAAAAGAATACTTTATTTTCTAAATAAGTGTGACAAAGAATCTCCTTTAAGAGATTGTTGTAGTCTTTTTAAAGGTGATTTCAGGTATTTGTTAATAGAAAAGTACAACCTGCATCGCGACGAAATATAGGACAAAACAAATTCTTATATTGTTGATAAGTTTTGTAACGCTTCTGAAAAGAATATTTGGAATAAGTTCTTATCTTTAGGTGGGAAAGATTTTGATGTTCAATAAATTATCGTTATTATTAAAAGAATAAAAAAGATTATTTAACAAAATATTCTTTAACAATTAACAGAAGAAGTTTTTTGAGCAGATAGGAGATTATAATGGAAACAGTTAATTCATTTGATATTTTGATTGCATTAATAAAGTCGTGTCAAAAAACAGAAATAGATAAAGATCGTTTCTTACCTGGACCAAATGGGTATGAAGGAAACTTGGGTGGACCATTTTATTTATTGAACCAAACTGTTAGACAATATTGGCACAGAGAAGGACATAAATGCGCAAGTAAAAAGGCAATTGAACTATGGAATAAACTAAAGCTAGAAAAAAACATTTACGATTATTATTATCAAATGCCAGTTGAGTACAAAAATGAAGAACAAGTGCATATTAAACTATATGTTGGAGCTAAAAGTACACCTAGCGAAGAAAAAGATATTGTTTTTTCTGATGAAAATAATTTTTTCAGATTTAGACAAGTTTTTCATATAGAACATATAGTTCCTATCGGAATAATAATAAAACAATTATTAGAAATTGATTTATCAAAAGATAAAAATGATGTTTATAGAGAGATTGATAAAATTCTTAATAAGATATATTTTTGTTATATGCTTAAAGAAGAGGATCGAGCACTAAATAAAATATCAAAAACAAAACGCTCAGATGATTATCTTTACGTTTTAAACAATGATTATAAAAAAGCAGGTATAGAAATTGCTGAGTGGAAAACTATTTAGCTATGTTGAAACAAAAGAAATAAGTTTGTTAATATAATAGATGTCATATTGTGATTAAGGAAAAATAGAATTAAATAAATGTTAAAAGTCTTTCTTAATATCTTAGCTGTCATATTATTTTTAGGAATATTTGCTATTTGTTTAATTTCTTTTATACGTTTCTTAATACGTGAAAAAAGAAATAAAGGTGGCATTCATCTTGGCTATCAAAATAAAATTCTTGAAAATAGTGAGACAAACGAAATCGCTGGTATTAAAGGTGAAATAAGAATTTGTGAAGATTTAAGGCGTATATTAAAAGAAGACGAATATATATTTACAAATATTTTATTGCCGATTAGAAATAATCATACAACTGAATTAGATGCAGTTATTGTTTCTAGAAAAGGAATATTTTGCATTGAAATAAAAACTTGGATTGGAAGGATAAGTGGTAATGATAAAGATGAATATTGGCTTCAGGAATACGCTGATCCATCATTAGCTCCAAGACAACATAAAAATCCTGTTCTTCAAAATGATAGACACTGCGCAAGATTAGAAAAACTTTTAAAAAGAGACGATGTTTATTGCATTGTCCTTTTAGCGGTTCTAGAAGACGATAATATCAATTCTAAATACACATATACATTTAATGGATTTAAGAATTTTTATAATGAACTTAATGATGAATTAACAATTGAAGAAATTAACGCTACCTCGAATAAATTAAAACAATTTATACCTAATTTAGCTCAAATGGAAAAACATAAAAGTGATGTAAATAAAATGCATCCAAATTAAAATTCTTTTCTTGACTAATTTTTATTATAGTTATAAACTAACGAGCGTTAGTTAAGGAAATATTATGGAAAAAGTTGATACAAAAAAGAAAATATTAGATAAAGCATTAGAATTATTCTCTCTTAAAGGATATTCATCAACAAGTGTCGATGAAATCGCAATGAAAGTAGGTATTAAAGGGCCATCACTTTATAATCACTTTTCAAGTAAGAAAGATATATTTCTTTCTTTAGTGGATGAGATTAATACTCAATATGATATGGACACAAATAATATTGATATTCATGTTCATGACGTTAATAAAGATGTGAAGCAATTTGAAAATATAACTGAAGATTATTTATTTGATAAATTAAAACAAATATTTCTTTATTCAATATCAAATCCAAGAATATCTCAAATTAGGCGCATGATGACTATTGAACAATATAAATCAAAAGAAATTGGTGATTTATATACAAAGCATTATGTCGATAGATTAGTTAATTATCACGCTAAGATATTTGAAAATCTTTTAAAGAATAATGAGATAAATAATCTTGATCCATATGCTTTAGCATTGATGTATGTATCTCCTGTTAATACTTTAATTGGTATATGCGATAGAGATATAACAAAAAAAGATGAATGCTTAACTAAATTAAAAAAACATGTTCATACATTTTATGAACTAATTCAAAGATGAGGTTTATTATGGAAAAGACATTATTACAATATTTTGGTTTATTAGGAATATTAAGTTTTCTTTCCTATTTAGCGGCAGTTATATTTTCTCCTCTTGCATATCCAGGTTATGATTCTTTAAGTCAAGCGGTTAGTGATTTAAGCGCCGCTGACGCGCCATCACTTGGGTTATGGAATAGCTTAACAGCATTTTATAATGTATGTGAAGTTACTTGTGTAACAGTGGTGGTTATTGGCATTTCAAAAAGCAAAAACAAATTGCTTAAAATAGGTGTATATCTATTTGCACTTATGGAATATGTTTCTGCGATTGGATATAGAATGTTCCCTCTTTCTAGCAGCGGTTATCAAGGACAATTCCAAGATATAATGCATATGGTTACTACAGTTATTGTTGTTCTTCTTTCAATAGCTTCATTAGTTTTAATAATCATTTCAGGTATAAAAGATAGAAATTATCTTTCTTATTCAATATGTGCTTTTATTGCTTTAACAATGATGCTTGTTGGAGCGTTAGGTATGAAGATTGTACCTTCAAATTATTTTGGTGTAGTGGAAAGATTTTCTGTTTTTGCAGCGACAGGATTTAATGCTTGCTTAGGGCTACATCTTTTCTTAAGAAAAGAAAATAACAAAGATTATATAGAGAGTAAAAATAGTTATGGAAAATAATAAAATTTTAATTCGTTTAGAAGAAGAAAAAGATTATAGAGAAGTTGAGAATCTAGTAAGAGACTCTTTTTTTAATATATATTGTCCAGGCGCAAAAGAACATTATGTCTTACATATGTTAAGAGATGATCCAAATTTCATCAAAGATTTAGATTTTGTAATGGAATTAAACGACGAAATAATTGGTCAAATTGTATTTGTTAAAAGTAATATCCTTTTAAATAATGGTGAAACAAAAGAAGTATTAACATTTGGACCTATTTGCATAGCAAATGAATATAAAAGAAAAGGATATGGGAAAATCCTTCTAGATTATGCAATTAATGAATCAAAGAAATTAGGCACAAAGGCATTGATAATAAACGGCAACATTATGTTTTATGGTAAATCTGGATTTGAAATAGCTAAAAATAAAGGTATTAGATACGCTTTTGATTTAGATGCAGATTATTTACTTGTTAAAGAACTTGAAAAAGGATATCTAGATAATATAAGTGGAATATATAAAGATCCAGAATGCTATTTCGTATGCGAAAAATATCCTGAAGATTTTGAAAAATTTGAATCTAGTTTTCCTGAAAAAGAAAAGGTTAAATTAGAAGGGCAAATATTTAATAAATAATTGACTACATATCAAGAGCGGATTCATTTAATAAAAAATCTTTTAAACTCATAAATATAATACCTTGTTCATTGATTTTTAATTTAATATCATCTTTCACAATAACAATTTTCTTAAATGAATCATCAACATTTAATAATGGTCGTGTTTCTTGATTTTCTTTTGTAATAGAAGGCAAATTATAAGCTGATTGAATATAATATTTTTTATTTCCGTTATTTACAATAAAGTCAATTTCGATTTGTTTTCTTACATAATTATTATTTTGATTTTTTTCATTTATTGTAACAACGCCTACATCAACTAAATATCCTCTGATTTTTAATTCGTTATAAATGAAATTTTCCATTAAATGTGGTTCTTCATCTTGCCTAAAATTTAATAATGCGTTTCTTAATCCTAAATCAGTGAAATAATATTTTTTCGGGGTATTTATGTATTTTTTCCCTTTGACATCATATCTTAAAGCACAGTTTATCAGGAAAGATTCTTCAAAAATATTCAAGTAAAAATCAATTGTATTTCTTGATATTTTTACATTTTTCAAACTCTTGAAAGAGTTTTCTAATTTGCTTGAATTAGTTAAACTACCTATTGATGATGAAACAATATTTAAAAGTTCGACTAATTCAGCATCGTTTTTGATCGAATATCTTTCTTTTATATCTTTGATATAGATTTCTTTATATAAACTGGTTAGATAATCCATTTTCATTTTGTCGGTTTTTCTTGACAATATTAATGGCATTCCGCCATAAGTCAAATATTGATTTAACGCCTCGTTAAATTCAAGATTGGATGCATAGAA
The DNA here is from genome assembly GCA_050874705.1 of Bacilli bacterium. GTDB lineage: Bacteria > Bacillota_I > Bacilli_A > RFN20 > CAG-826 > Fiminaster. Next base: position 15,663 of record JBNMLE010000004.1, on the reverse strand, counting down.
ATATTCGCTAAAAGACAGAGGGCTAACATATATTTGATCCCCTCTTCCTCTAAATTCTGTAATGATGTCTTTTGATAAAAATTTTGAGTTTGAACCAGTTACATAAATATCTAAGTTATCAATCTTCATTAGTCCGTTTAATAAAGGGATAAAATTTTCTACTTCTTGTATTTCATCTAAAAATAAATAATATTGTTCATTCGAAGTAAGTTTGTTTTTGATATAAGTATTGAGCTTTCTAGAATCTAGTAATTCTAAATTATCTAAGTCATCAAGAGAGATTTTAATGATTTGGTTTTCTTTTATCCCTGTTGATAGTAAATAATTATAAAAAAGATTATTAAGCAGGTATGATTTGCCGCATCTTCTTATCCCTGTAATTACTTTTACTAAACCGTTATTCATTCTCAATATTAATTCTTTTAAATAAGTGTTTCTTTGAATTATCATACAAAATCCTCACTGACAATTTTTGCAAGTTTTTACAATTTTTGTCAGTTGAATTATAACATATGCACACATAATTACAACAAAATCATTTATTTATCGCAACTTTTTAATTTTCGTGGTCTATTGACAATTTTTGCAAGTTTTTACAATTTTTGTCAGTTGGAACAAATATTTTATATGTTTTAATGCTTGCTTTATAATATTGATATGGAATTTATTTATTCTATAAAAGAGCTTGAATATCTAAAATCAAAAAGCACAAAAATAAAATATATAATTGATAAAATCGGTTATATAAAAAGAGAATGTGATGAAGATATATTTTCATCTGTTCTTCATCATATTATCGGACAACAAATTTCTATGAGCGCTCAAGCAAGCATTTATAGAAAATTGAAAGACAATATAAAAGATATTAATCCTATAACTATTTACAAAACCGAAGATTCTATTCTTAAATCATGTGGTATTAGTGATAGAAAAATAAGTTATATTAAAGACTTTGCAGGAAAAATCATAAATAAGGAATTTGATATTAATGAGATTAAAAATATGCCTGATGAAGAAGCGATAAGCTATCTTTCTTCATTAAAAGGTATTGGGAGATGGACAGCAGAAATGATTTTATTATTTTCTCTTCAAAGGAAAAATGTTTTTGCTTATGATGATTTAGCCATTCAAAGAGGACTTATGATGATTTTTCATCATAGAAAAATAACAAAAAAACTTTTTGAAAAGTATAAAAGAATGTTTTCTCCTTATTGCAGTGTTCTTTCTTTTTATGTTTGGCATATCGCTAATAAGAAGTGTAAGGATATTAAGTTAGATAAAAATGGGTATGTGATATATGAATATTAGTTATTATGAATCTCCTATTGGAGAAATGCTTCTTGCATCGGATGAAGATTTTCTTGTTGGCTTATGGTTTAAAGATCAGCATCATTTTGGGGACACAATCACAAATGATGTTATTAATTATGAAGATGAAATCATAAAGACCGCTAAAACTTGGTTAGATAATTATTTTGCTAAAAAGAAAAATAATATTGAAGTACCAATAAGAATGATTGGAACTCCTTTTCAAAAAGAGATATGGGAAATATTGCTTTCTATTCCTTATGGAACAATTATGACATATGGAGATATAGCAAAAATTGTTGCGAAAAATCATGGTATAAAAAGAATGTCTTCTCAAGCCGTTGGTCAAGCAGTTTCAAGGAATCATATTTCTTTAATAGTCCCTTGTCATAGAGTTATAGGATCTAACAAATCTTTGACTGGTTATGCAGGAGGACTAACAAGGAAAAAGTATTTATTAGAATTAGAAAATATTAAATTTAATAAAAATTAATATTAATAAGCAAATTAAGTATAATTGCCATTGAAATAATAATGGCGAAGTAGTTATTCCAAAAAGCGATATGGTTATATATGCATCGCACGGATTATTTAATAAAAATATTCTCCAATAGTTGTTTTTGAAATTGATGGTGGAGAACATATTGGAAATAAATTAACTATTAAACTCGATAGAGAAAAAGAAAAGATATGTAAAAACTACGGAATTAAGTTAATAAGAATTCCTAATTCCGCGGTCAAAGATTATGAATCAATTATTTCTCTTTTCGAATTCGCTACAAAAGAGTTAAAAGATAATGAGTTATTTACTCAAATGAGCTTATTTGATGAATAATTGATTTAACGTTGCAAAATTTTTAATTTTTAAAAAAGTGCAACGTTAACTAGGACTTTTATATTTGTTTTTGTTAAAAAGTATATTTTTTTAGTTAAATTTTGAATTTCTAGATTCTGAAATCAGCCAAAATACACTTTTTTTCACATTTAACGTTGCAATATTTGAAAAAAACATCGAAAGTGCAACGTTAACTTGTGATTTTTTGTTATAAATGTATAATATTAATAGGAGTAATATATATGCTTTTTAAAAGAGAAAAATATTTAAATAACATTAGACCTTTCTACGAGGCTAACGATATTATTAAAGTTATTACAGGAGTTAGAAGATGTGGAAAGTCATCTTTAATGATGACTATTAAAGAAGAACTTTTGTTAAAAGGCATTGATGAGAAAAATATTATTTATATCGATCTCGATTCTATTGAATATATAAAGATTAAAGACGTAGAGAAATTAAAACAAGTGATTGATTCTTTTAATATTACTTCTGGTACGACATATTTATTTATAGATGAAATACAAAATATTGATAATTTTGAACCACTTATAAATGCATATAGAGCAACTAACAAATATTCAATATTTATAACTGGCTCTAATTCGTATTTATTAAGTGGTGAACTTATCACTAAATTAACAGGCAGATATCTCGAATTTGAATTATTCCCATTATCGTTTGACGAATATGTTGAAATGAAAAAATTTTACGATAAAAAAGTTGATTCGAATAATGTTGTTGAATTAAATAGTTACATACTTGATGGAGGCTTTCCTAGAACATTATTTTTAGAAGATAAAAACGCAAAAGAATTATATCTTCGCGGCATTATTAAGGAAATATTTGAAAAAGATATCAAAAGAAGAGTGAAAATCAGAGACGTTGAAAGCTTTGAGATAGTGAAGAATTTTGTTATTTCCAATTTCGGTTCAATTATCACTATTAATAGCATTCAAAAATCATTAAAGAAAAACGATATTTCTATTTCTAGAGAAACAATCAAAAGATATATTGATATTCTTGCTGATGCAAAAATAATATATGAATGCAAAAGATTTGATATTAAAAGCAAAAAGTCGATGTCCAACGAAAAGAAGTTCTTTTTAGCGGATTTAGGATTTTATTTTTCTAATTCCACGAACAATATTATTAACTATGGACCATGTTTAGAAAATATCATTTTTATATACGCTAAAAGTATGGGGTATGATATTTCAATTGGAAAAATTGGTAATCTTGAATGCGATTTTATTCTAAGAGACATAAATATGAATTATTCATATGTTCAAGTAGCATATACCATATTTAATAGCAAAGAAACGGATGATAGAGAATATAAAGCTCTTGAAAATATAAAAGATAATTATCCAAAATATGTTATGACCACTGATTATCTTCTCCAAAGAAGAAATGGTATAAAACATGTTAATATAATGGACTTTATCATTAATAAAGAAAGATTTATTTAATAGAATAATTTTCTGACATTCTTATTTGTTTTGCCTTATATTTTTTCTTAGTTTACTAAATGGAGGTAAATAAATGAAAAAATTTTTTAAAATAGTTTTTACATGTTTGGCTTTTGGAACGGCACTTTCTTCATGTAGTTCTTATACAGTAGATTTCAATAATGCGAAAGAACTCAATATGGCTATAAAATCTCATGTTGACGTAAAAGGAAAAGTTGCAAAAGTTCTTTGTGGAAATATTGAATATGGTTCTAGAGGTTATACTTTTAAAAACTCTAAACTTTGTATGATATTCGTTACAAGCGACAACCCAAATAAGAAATACGATGAAGCTTTAACGCTTAAAGTTAAAGATGTTGGTTTTGATTCCACTAGTTATAACGAAGTATTTTATATTGTTTATTATGAAAAATTAGCATAATGCATTTTTCGCAATCTCGATAATGGTGTCCGATTTTTAGGACACCATTTTTAATATCTATTAATAGAACCAAACTTGAGATGAAATTTTGAAAAAATAATTGTTTATTCTATGAATTATTATTAATAAAAGTTAATGAAATAAATTCCTTCTTTGTTTATACTAAATTTGAAGTACAGGGGAATTATTTAATGAAAAGAAATATATTTATAAAAGCAATGCTTTCATTCGCGGTTATTTTACCTTTATCTAGTTGTAATGTTCATATTCATGCATCGGAGAATTATAAATATGATGATGAATACCATTGGAAAACATGTGATGAATGCAGTGAAGAATTTAATAAAGAAAAACATCAATTTGTAAGTGATGAAAATGGTGAAGTATGTTCTATTTGTAATTACCATCTTGGTAGTGATGATAGTGATCTTTTTTCTAGCTGGGCTAAAGTTAGAGATAGAATGCTCGCCAGTGATAAATATATTTATACAGTTGATAGCATTCTTAATTTGTATGATGACAATGGTCAAATCTATAGTAGTCAAAATGAATATAGTAGTAGAAATTATAATGCGTTTTTTGTAAAAAGAGTTGAAGGTAAATTAAACTATGGAATCAATGTTTTTAGAACCGTAAAGAGAACTACTGATGTAGTTAAACCAGTAGAAGTAGATGGAAAAAGTAGAATGAAGCTTTGTCAATCTACTTGGGATATTGAAACTGATAAAACAGTTAAAAAAGGATATATTGTAAGTCCTAAATACGCTAGTGAACACGAAGTTACAAATCTAGAAAAAACTTTCAAAGATTATTATCTTGATTCCGGTAATACACTTGATGAATTTACAAAAAACTTCAAAAACAACATTTTTGGTGAAGCATCAGATATATTTGATATAAAATCTGAAATGTATAAAGAAAGAGAATATTATTCATTAAAAATGAATATTTCCGGAACATATGTTGATTCAGATAATAAAAATGAAAATTACGAAAACACTAAAGATGAATATGTTATCGAATTTAAAATGTATGAAGAAAATGTTTGCCATATCGATTTAGATTATACAAGCACTGATAATTTAAAAAATGGTAATAAAGACTCTACAAGAACTGGACAATTTATTGTAGTTCAAAATGCATTCGAAGAGGATACATATGATTCTTATGATATGACCACTAGTGAGACAACTAATGCTTATTATGTTCCTGTTAATTATTATTTAAATGATTATATATTTGAACGTGAGATCGGCTTAGCATTATATGATGAAGTTTTTAAAGCGGAAACCGCTCAATCATTTTTGATTGGATGTAGCAATTTTATTATTGATGTTAATAATTCTGGTATTAGTAGATCTACTTCATTTAATCTATATAGCGATAAGAATTTTTATTCTCCATTAAATGATGAAATTGTTTTAAATGATGAAATTAATGTCTTTATTAAACCTGATTATTCCAAAGGCGGTTATGTACAATTAGTACTTAAAGATAGCGATGATTCATATAAAACAAGTGCTTTATTTTTTGTCGAAAATGGAAAAACATTTAGCACATCTATGATGAGTGAAGAATATAAAATTGTTTCCGTTGATGGAAAAGCTGTTAATGAAGTAACATCCATTGATATAAAAGAGAATAGAACATATATAGTGGTGTATGAAAAAATTGCTTGATAGTTTTTGATTAAATTATGAAGCATTATAATCTTGCTTATAATACTAATATAAAATGGGTCCTTTTATTAAATTTTCTAGTTACAATCAATAAAATTTTGTGTAAAATTTTTTATAGATAATGAATTGAGATTAGAGATTTGTGAGGACTTTTTATGATCGTATATTGTGATACTGTTAAAAATTTTATTAACGATTGTTTTGGTAGTAAGCCAATTATTGGCGATAAAATATTAAGCAAATTTAATAATGGAAATAGAGGAAATACCTCTAATAGCGAATATAATTCATGGATACATTCATTGCCAAAAGTAGCCAATGTTTTAAAAAATGGAAAAATTCCTGAAGATGTTTATGTTGGTGTTGAATATAGATTAATTGACACAAAACAAAGAGTCGATTTTCTTATTTATGGCAAAGATGAAAACAATGAAGAAAATGTTGTAATAATTGAACTTAAACAATGGAGCAGTGTTAAACGTTCTTCATTAAAAGATTATGTCTTAACTGATGGTGGACATGGCGATGATGATTATTGGCATCCTTCTTATCAAGCATATAATTACGCCAATATAATGAAAAGTTTTAATGAATATATTTATACAAATGATGTCAAGGTTTCTGCTTGTTCATACTTGCATAATATGGAAAATGGATATGGAACTTTGCTAAATAGCGAAATTGAATATCCACTTATTCGTATTGCTCCTTCATTTTTGCAAAATGATGAACAAAAATTAGCGGATTTTATTTCTAAATATATTAAAAAATCATACAAAGACACTTTATACAATATAGATACTTCTAGAATTGTTCCAAGCGAAGGCTTTTCAAAAATGGTATTAGATTCTATAAAAGGAGAACCATTTTTCTCGTACGATCTTGAACAGTCTTATTCAGTCGCACGTATTGTTAAGGAAGTTAATGAAGCGGTTGAATCTGGAGAAAGAAAGACAATCATCATTAAAGGCGGTCCTGGTTCAGGAAAATCTATTGTAGCAATCAATGCTCTTGGTCAATTGCTAAATCCAGAAGACAAAAGCAAAAGAAGAAATGCATGTTATGTAACAGCAAATTTCACTCCTAGAACATATTTTGGCGATATATTGACAACTGATTTTAAGAAAAAAGCTATCAAAGAATTGTTTAAAACGCCTGTTGCATTTGTAAAATCTACATCATGCGATTTCGATTGTATTATTGTTGACGAAGCCCATCGAATGTTAAAGTGGAAAATTGGATGGGGTATTACAAAAGACATCGATGTAATCGATAAATTATTTAATGCATCAAAAGTGAATGTGTTCTTTATTGACGAGGATCAAATAGTTACCAAAAGTGACGATTTAACTATAAAGCAAATAAAAGTTTATGCCGAAAAATACGGATCAAAGATTGTAGAAGATGATAGGTTAATTCTTTCATCCCAATTTAGATGTGTTGGCGGAGAAAGATATATTGACTTTGTTAACAAATTACTAGGATATACAAATGATTTTGTTTCTCTTAAAGGAATGCATTATGAAGTTAAAATAATGGATTCAATGAGTGACATGATGAAAGAATGGGAAAAGAAACGAAAAGCTAATCATCAACTTCGCTTAATTGCTGGATATACTCATGAATGGGTTAGTCAATATGACCAAAATTTATATGACTTTGTATACGATGATGGAACAAAGTTGCGATGGAATGTTAAAAAAGCTGATAGAGCTGCTTTACTAGATGAAACACAAATGATGAATGTGTTTTGCATTCATACCATTCAAGGTTTAGAAGTTGAATATGCAGGTGTAATAATCGGAAAAGATTTGACATATAATACTCAAACCGGAAAAATAGAATTTCATAAGGAAGCAAACGCAATTAGTGATACGGCAAGTGGTATTAGATGCGCTAATGATGATCTTGCAGAAAAATTAATTCGTAATACATATAAAGTTTTATTAACTCGTGGTGTTAAAGGAACTTATATTTATGCCGAAGATAAAAATTTAAACGAATATCTAAAAAAGATAATCAAATATTGACATTAATTTATTGAAAAAGCGACGATTACGTTGCTTTTTTTATTTATTAATAAGTTTTTCTTTAACAAATAATAAAAATTCTTCTTTTGAAATTTTGTTCAATTCATCACAAACTTGATCAACAGTGTTAGTTGTGTTTTTTCTTTCAACCAAATAATCAATAGACACATTAAATAAATCAGCCAACTGAATAAGTTGGTTTATTTTTGGTTCATAAATTCCATTTTCCCAGTTGAGTATTGTTTGACCTGATGTTCCTAACTTGCTCGCGATTTCGTTTTGCTTAAAGCCATTTTTTATTCGTAATTCTCTTAATCTCATAAGTTCTGTCCTCAAACAAATAATCAAGGAAACCTTTAATTAAGTAGTAGCAAAATCAAGTTAAACTTTGTATTATATTAGAGAAATCAAGGAAACCTTTGTAAAAATGATTTATCTCAAAGCTTTCTTGCTCTAAGAAATGAAAACAAAAGAAAAAACTGCTTATTTAACAAAACAACTCATCACATATATCGGAAACAAAAGACAATTACTAAATGAAATTGAGGAAGAAATAATTTTAGTATGCAAAGAATTAAATAAAGAAAAAATTGTTTCCGTTGATTTATTTTCTGGTAGTGGTGTTGTTGCAAGATTGCTTAAAGGTTATAGCAGCAAATTAATAGCAAATGATTTGGAAGCATATTCAAAAATTTTAAACGAATGTTTTTTGTCTAATAAAATAGAATTTGATGATGAAAAATTTGACACTTATTTACTAAAAATCGATGAAAAAGTTAAAGAAAAACCTATTAGTGGAATAATCAGGAACAATTATTCTCCTAAAGATGATAAAAATATTTTAGATTCTGATCGCGTTTTTTACACAAATGAGAATGCAACGCTCATTGATAGTTATAGAAAGTATATTGATGATATTGTTCCGGAAAATTATAAAAAATATTTTTTGGCTTCTTTATTAATTGAAGCATCAGTTCATGTTAATACATGTGGTGTTTTTAAGGGTTTTTATAAAGATAAAGAAACCAAGATTGGTCATTTTGGTGGAAACGGAGAAAATGCTTTAAAACGCATAAAGGGAAAAATTAAAATTCAAAAACCAGTCTTAAGTAATTATTCTTGCGATTGTTTCGTTTATCAAAAAGATGCCAATGAATTATCCAAAGAATTAAAAGAAATAGATTTAGTTTATTTAGATCCGCCATATAACCAGCATCCCTATGGTTCGAATTATTTTATGTTGAATATTATTTTAAAAAACAGCATTGATGTTGAAACTAGTAAAGTATCAGGTATTCCAAATGATTGGAATCGCTCCATTTATAACAAGCAAAAGAAAGCGCTAGATGGACTTAAAGATATTATTCAAAATTTAGATTCAAAGTATTTTTTAATTTCCTATAATAACGAAGGTTTTATTACTTTTTCTGAAATGCTAAATATGCTAAAAAAATTTGGCTCAGTAAGAACGAAACAAATTCAATACAACACATTTCGAGGATCCAGAAACTTATCTAATAGGAATGTTTATACTGATGAATACTTATTTTTATTAAAAAAGGAGAATTGATGAGCGATGTTTGGAGATGTTTTAAGAAACAATATCGATAAATTGCAAAAGGCAACAAAAAAAGATTTTTGGATTATTTTAAGAGATATAGCTGTAGAAGATATTAAAGCTGTAAAACCAAAATATGTTGATAGCGATAACGCCGTTCCTATTTATTACGAAATACTTAGAATAAACAAAGAAAAATTGCCTGAATACTTTCAAGAAAGGCTAAATTCAAATGATCAAGAAAGATTTAGAGTTATAAATAGAAATATGTGGACAAGTAATGCATTTCACCCAGACGGATTAGCAAATCAAAATGGTATAACTACAAAGAAACAAATAAACGAAAACAAAAAGGGCGAAAAAATAAAATACAAAGGAGAGTAGAACGATGTTGGTAAATGAAGGACAGTTAAGAGAAGAATTTTTTAATGTTTATAAACTAAATGAGAAAAAAATAGGCATTCCAATATTTCAAAGGTTTTATGATTGGAAAGAAAAACAAGTTCAAGCATTGCTTAACGATATACTAGAAATAGTTGACAAAGACAAGAAACAAATCTATTTATTGGATTTTATTTATTATTATGAAGATGGTAAAGCGATGTTTGCGGATGGACAACAAAGAATTGTATCAATTAATTTTTTAATAAAAGCAATAAACGATTACATTGAACAAAATAAGTTGGATATTACCCCTTTAGATCAATTTGACATTTCATATGATGTTAATGAATATAATGAAAAATATAAAAAATCTATTACAAAAATACCGGTTGCACCTTTTAAAAAGAATTATTTGACATTTTCAAAATGGATAAACGAAAATCGCGATTTATTAGAAAAAATAATAGAAGTGATAAAAAATAAAATCTACGTTTATCTTAAAAAAGCGGAAAATGTCGATGATGCTTTTGCCATCTTCCAGCAAATTAATACAGGTGGAAAGCCTCTTACAAAGGAAGAAATCATTAAGTCAACTATCGAACAATACGCAAAAATATACAACATTGAAATAAATGGCGATGTTAAAGAACTGAAAAAAATGATTTTTGCTTATTATAAATACATTAATCAAACTAACGCTAATGATTTTGATTCAATCTCTTTGATGTCGTTTTTGAAAAATGATGTTGTTTGTACAAGAGAAAAATTTCAAGATTTTGCTAATGCTTATAAAAAAATATCAAGAATGGAAAACAACCCAATGTCAATTTTGATTAGTTATTTAAATCGTCCTCAATTATACGATATTTTGAATGTCATGCTTATGAAGAATATCGATGTTTTTACGAAAAGAGAATACATTGATTGCGTTTTATTTCCTTTATTTTTGCTAAGCATTTCAATGTCTTTTAGAAAGTCGAACCCTGGTGGAAAAATTAGAGTATTATATGCTGAAGTTATCGAAAAGATTAAAAACGATATGAATCCTAAACAAATTGGACAATATATTAGTTCATTTATAAATGATGAACACGAAATATGCAAAATCAATTTCAAAGAATTTGAACGATGTTTAGGTGACCCTGAAATGCCAAGAAACATAAAAAAAGCAATATTGTTAATGGATATAATTAAGAGAAATACATCATCAATTATTAACATTAATGCAATCAATCTTGAGCATGTTTATCCTCAAAAACCATCAGTTGATTGGGCAATGAAAGGTTGGCCAACCAATCAAGAGGATCAAAAAGATTGTATTGACAATATTGGTAATTATTTAATCTTAAATGAAGTTGTTAACAAAAAAATTAAAAACAATTATATAACGCAAAAAATTTCTGAATATAATCGAATTATTGTTGTAGATAAATCATTACAAACGGAAATGAATACGATTGATTTTAATAAATTTGCTAATGAAGGATCTAATTACATTTTTGAGCGACAAAAACAAATTGCAAAAATGGTTTACGATAATTTTGATTTTGCAAAAGTAATAATAACTTTATCTTAAAAACAAATTTAAAAATATCTTTGCCAAAAGTTTGCCTCTTGAACCCAATTAAAAACAAAATGTTTTCCTTGTTTACTATGTAAACATATTTAATTATAATAATAACCATGACTGATATTTCCAAACGACCTTTAAATAAGGTCATACTTGAGCTAATAGCTATTATTACCATGACTATTGACCATGTTGCGTGGTTAATATTTCCAGGCTATTCAGATAATCCAATTGCAATTGTTATGCATATTGTTGGAAGAATTACTTTTCCTATTTTTGCTTTCTTTATCGCGGAAGGATATCACTATACAAGAAATAGAACTAAGTATCTTATAAGAATATTGATCTTTGCTTTAATTTCTCATGTTCCTTATATGATGCAGAGTATGGCATTTAAAGAATATGGATGGATGAGTTTGATTCCATTTGCAACTGGCGAAGGTTTTGGAAGATTTTTAAATCAAGGTAGTGTTCTTTGGGCATATTTTATTGGTTTATTGATGCTAATGGTGAATGATTCACAAAAATTAAAGCAATGGATGAAAGTTGTATTAGTTTTACTTTTATGTGTTGCAGCATTTCCTGCTGATTGGAGTTGTATTGCTTCACTTATTATTCTTGCTATTGGAAGTAATAGGGGAAAGCCTATTAAACAAATTATTCATTCAGTTATATTCTTAGCAATGTATATTGTTATATATTGTTTTGCTCTAAATATTTGGTATGGACTTATTCAATTAGGTGCTTTATTAGCGGTGCCATTACTATTTTTATATAATGGAAGAAAATCTAATAACGAAACAGTCAATAAGATAATGAAATGGGTATTTTATATTTATTACCCACTTCATTTATTAGTCATTGGCATTATAGGTATTATTATTTAATAATCTTTAATTAAAATTTTTATTTGCTATAATCATTTTGATGAAAAAGAAGATTTTAGTATTAAAAATAATATCTACATTGTCACTTCTAGGAGCATTGGTGATTACTTTTCTACCTTGTGGAGTTACTATTGATAATGAATATTATTCATATTTTAGTAAAGTTACTTTTTCAAAAATAGGTTTCATACCAGGTATTATCTGTATTTGTAATATTGCAATAGCTATTGCTATGATAGTGGCAATATTTTTAAATAAAAGACCTCTTAATATATCAATTGGTTCTTTTATGTTTTTATTAACTACATTATCTTTTGTAATGATTGCTTTTAGTAAGAATGTTACAAATTTCATTCATCCTATACTTTGTCTTATTTCATTTGTGGCATATATATTTGTATTATTGATTGATTTTAAGGGAGAAAATAAACATGAGAATAATTAGACTACTAGCTATTATATTTACATTATTAGGAATGTTTGGTTTTGGTGGTGGATTCGCACCTCTTATAAGATCATCATTTCAAGGAAACAATTTAATTGTCGCTATACTTCTTTTAGCTTATGCTATTATGAGTTTTATAACTGGATTAGTGGCTTTAATTAATTTATTTACCAAAAGAAAATCAGTTTTCGTTGGAATTATGGCTATGTTATTCAATGGCTTTTTAGGCGGATTATTTTATTTAATTTATACACCTAGTAGAAGGTAATTATGAAAAGTGAAAATATTAGAAAATTAACAGGTACTGCTTTATTTACTGCCTTAGTAGTGGTTCTTCAGCTTTTATCAAATTATATTTCTTTTGGTCCTGTTAATATTACATTATCATTAACCCCAATTGTTCTTGGAGCGCTTTTATATGGACCAATAGTGGGTGCCCTTTTAGGCCTTGTTAATGGAGCAATTGTATTAACCGCGCCAGCAACATTAAGTGTCTTTATGACCGCTAATCCTGTTGCGACAGTTTTTATTTGTTTACTTAAAACAGCGATTGCAGGCGCTATCGCTGGATTTATGCCAATGATTTTTAGAAACGAAAAAATAAGATTAATTGGTGTCATTTTAGCCTCTTTATTAGTTCCAATTATTAATACAGGTTTATTTGCTATTGGATCACTTATATTCTTCATGGATATATTCAAAAGTATTGAATATTTATTTTTAACCGCAATTGGTGTTAATTTCTTAATTGAATTTGGTGTTAATGCATTGCTTTCACCAACAATATATTTCTTATACGACTTTTATAAAAAACGTTATCAGCACGAATAAATAATTACAATTTATTTAATAATCACTAGTATTTTGGGATTAAAATGGCTTTTGCAACCAATAGTTGCCTAAATTGAAAACTAGACTTGGTAGTGCAACCGACCATAGCTTAATTAAGATAATTCCAGAAACAAAGGAGAAGTAAAAATTATGAATATTGAAATTGCAAATCGCTTAGTGGAATTAAGAAAGAAAAATAACCTAAGCCAAGAAGAACTCGCTGATAAATTAGGATTATCAAGACAAGCTGTTAGTAAATGGGAACGCGCGGAAGCAAGTCCAGATACAGATAACCTTATTTGTTTAGCAAAAATTTATGGAGTATCTTTAGATGATTTATTAAATACTGATCAATCAATAGAAGATATTGCTAAAGAAACAAAAGAAAAAGAATCTGAAAAAGATGTAACATCAAAGACTGATGAAAAAGAAGAAGTTAGCATTGGTCCTGGACACATTTATGTTCACAATTCAAAAGAACATGTCGATATTGGACTTGGACATATCCATGTTATTGATAAAGATGGAAAGGAAGTTCATATAGGTAAAGGACATTTTGAATATCCTAAGGACGAAAAGAAAGAACGCAAAATTACATCAATTGTTTTCCTTAGCACACTCGTCCTTGCTTTAACAGCCTATTTATTAATGGGATTCTTATTAAATACAAGCTGGGCATATGGTGAAACAAATTCAGGATGGGCTACTGGATGGATGGTATTCTTTATTCCATTTATTGCTTCATCAATTGCTAGATGTGTTGTTTATAAGAAAGCAAGCAAATTTGATATCGCTTTAACATCTGTTAATGCTTATCTTATTTGTGGTCTAGGCTTTGGTTTATGGCATCCAACTTGGGCTATTTTATTCGCTATTCCAGCATTTTATATTGTTGCTGGCAATATTGAAAAAGCCATCGCAAAGAAAAAACAAAGCAATGTAGAAAACAATTAATGAGGGTTATTCCTCATTTTTTGTTTGTAATAATCGAAAACGCTTACAATTCGTTGTTGTTATTTATTAAATTATCAATATAATTATTAATGTAATTAAATGAGGTTGAATATGAAAGAATTATTAAAAAAATTAAATAACTTCCGTCTTTTCTCTTTGCTACTTTCTATTGGTAGTGTAGTTGAAGTGATTGCAGTTGTAATTGGATTGATCCTTTATCAAACAAGTGGGACTGGAACAGATGTTGTTACAAATGAACCTAAAATTGTTAATGCTTTTATTGGTAATCAAATCGCAGGAATGTTTTATTTCTTCGAAGCTACGATTATATTAGTGCTCGCAATTGTTACAATTTATAAAGCATTCCCATTTATAATGGCTAAACAAAAATTAAGTCCAATGCCTTCATTAGCCTATATTAATGCCGCTGGTGGAGTATTCTCGCTCGCATTTGCTATTCAAATTCTTTATCTTCTTGCTACTGAAACAAGTAGATATGTTCCTGGATTTGTGATTGTTGTTATTCTTTGTTTCTTAGCGGCTATTTATAACGGACTTCTTGTTTATCCAAATATTAAATGCAATTTCTATTGCCCTGAACCAGAAAAGAAATAATAAGATATATAGACATCATCACGTTCTCTATTAATAGAGATACATACTTGAAATACATTATTTAGATGTTTATAATAATCGTGTTTTATCAAAGGAGAAAATTATGCGTAAAATAATATCACCAATTGTCAATCTTGTATCCTTGATTCTTGTTGGCATCGCTTATGGTCTTGCGGGTTTAAGTGCCGCAAACGACGTTGCTGGAAATGGTGTTGGTAGCTATTATCAATTAGTCTGGGGTAATATTAATACATTTAATTTAGTCGGATTCTTCTTAATGATTGCCGCTACAGTATTTGTATTCTTAACATTTATTCCAAAAGGAAGAAAATTTATCGCTATTCTTACTGGAGGATTATTAATTGCTGCTGGTGTCATGGCTTTATATGCTCCAGCACAAGTTGCTCAAAATCATCTTCCACTTACAAACCAACCTGGTTTGATCGGAATGGCGGTTCTTCTATTTGTAGCAGGTGGATTTTCACTTATCATATCCGCTCTTGAATTTGCATTAAGCAAAAAAGACTAATTCTAGAATTGATATTAAGAGACCTTGGGGTCTCTTTTTATTATGACGGTGAATTTACCGTTCAAGTGCAACACTTCTAGACAAAAATAAAGGCTCATATCAATCCTGGTGTAAGATATAGTTGCGACACTTATCTACAGGAGGT
>JBNMLE010000003.1:0-52976 GCA_050874705.1 Bacilli bacterium | reverse complement strand
CCTAAATAATGTCCAAGAACAATCCAAATAGCTAAACATATAAGAATTACACCACCGATGATCGATGTAATTTCAAATTTACCTTTAAATAATTTTGTAAATGTTTTCCCAAAGAGAAGCCCACATAAAGAAATTATAAAAGTTATAACCATAATTATTGATACGTGAAGAAAAATCCATTTTGTTTCGTCAACATATGTATCGGCGTGAAGCGAAACTCCAACAGCAAGAGCGTCTATCGCGGTTGCGACACCCATTATTAGCACTTCTTTAATAGAAAATTCTTTTGGGTGTTTTTCTTCAGCAGGCTTTTTTAGATCGATGATAGCTTCAACAAGCATTTTGCCACCAATAAACAAAAGCAAAGCAAAAGAAAGCCAAGTAACAATAATTGACATGATGTTTCCGGCTTGCTCTCCACCACTTTCACCAACAATTATGGTAATTAGTTCAACAATCCAAAAGCCAATTAATGGCATAAGAGCTTGCATGAATCCAAAAACACCTGCAATAAAAAACATATGCCTTTTCTTTATATTTGTATAAATAAGTCCGTCAGTAATAGATACCGCAAAAGCATCCATACTTAAAGCAACGCCTAATAAAATAACCTGAATTATAATTTCTGCACTCATAATAAATAAAGGGCATTTAGAATGCCCTAATTGTTATTTCTTTTCTTCGACAATTTCTGGTGTTGGATTATCTTCAATTATTTGAACGGCTGATTTAACTTCCATTTTTGTATCCATACCAGCATTTAATCTTTGTTGACGACGAACTGTTCTTTCAAGTTCTCTGTCAGTTTTCTTAGCGTTGAAATTAAGAGTAATAATAGTAATAATTGCACCAAGTAAAACAAACATAATGCCCCAAATTCTGAAATCAAAAGGCACTTTAATTGCGTTAACTAAATTATCTTCAGCTTGTTTAATGAAATTATCATCAAGCGCAACATTCATGTGATGGCCAATAATACCAAAAACCATTAATGTTAAACCTAACATTACAAATATACCCGCGATAACATACCACGCAATTTCTTTTCCTGATACAGTTCTATTTTTCATATTGTTCTCTTTTCCAGTGGGTTAATATTACCACAATAAATTATCTAATTAAAGATTAAGCAGCGTGACTATTATCGTTTTCTTGTAGTTTACGTGCTTCTTCAGCAAAATGATTTATAAATTTTTCGTAAACTGGTTTCCAAGCTTCTTCCCACTTCATTGTCTTGTCATGAGCAAGTTTTTTCATTTCGGTGAATACATCTCCGAAATTCTTTCCGGCAGGTAAATCTCTTCTTCCGCTTGTCATTTCAATTAATGCAAACTCAGGATCGATTAATTCGTAATAATCTGCACTTCTTAAAGCACAACGTTGACGTGACAAATTCATAAAACCAACGATTCTACCGATATCGTTTTGAATGAAATTTGATTGAGGAGTAATTGCGCCTTTTGCTTCTTGACGAGCTTTGTTATATTCCGCGAAAAGATGATCTAAATCATCAATTAATAACATATTGACAAGTCCACGATAGAAATATTCTTCTTTCTCAAGAACTTCAGGGAATGTTGGTTCGTCAAACTTTCCTTCTTTATTAGCTTGTTGAACATGTGCAGCAATAATATTTCTTAATTCTTCGTGAATTGGCATAACAGCATCATAAACTGCAATATGTTGTGCAGCATCTACTCTAAGTTCTGTTCCATCAGCGCCAATACGAACAATTGTAGAATTATCACTATAAATTAAATCCAATAATTCTTTAATCTTGTTCATTAATTTTTCTCCAGCTTCACCACTATTATCTAAGCAGCTTTTAAGAGGAGTGTTTTTTGTAATTTCGATTTCGATAATTTCTTTTCTTGCACGATATGCATTAATATCGTAACTTTCTTTTTTCATTGCGTATTCAAGTGTGTTAAAAATGACTGTGTCAAATCTAACAAAACTTGCGATCGCGGCTGTGTAATTGTTCATTTTATAATTTCCTTTCTAAACAATATATTTCTCTAAGTCACTGAAATGTTTGATAACATGCTTCGCATACTTCGAGACCGATAGTGGCGAATGCTTCATGCAGAAACTATTTTCAGGAAATTCTTTAAACATAGAAATATCGTTCCCAGAATCACCAACGACATAAACATCGTTATGATTGATTTTATTATATTGAATATAATATTTCAATCCTTCTGATTTAGAACATCCAAACGGGGACAATTCTATAAATTCTCCAGACCAGCTTGGTTCAACTTCGTTTTTATATTTTTCATATATACCTTTGTTTGCTTCTTTTGATGAATTAACGTTCTTTTTTCCTATACCGAAGAAAATCATAATTTTACGAATTTTTCCTGTATGAAGAATTTCGTTAAATTTTTCTTTATCGACAATAAAAGGTTCACGATAAACACCTTCAAAAAAGTTCCATAAAGCATATCCTGCAGAATATAATCTACTTTCAAATGAGTCTCTCATGATAAATTGGTTATCTTCGCTCATAAGAAAGAAAGTTTTTGGTTTATATGTTTTTTCTATATCATCAAGTATTTCTTCAAGTCTTGCATTATTGAAGTAAACCTTTTTAATGTATTCATCATTTGAAATAACAAAAGATGCATTGCAACCGATCATGTCACATTTACGGTCAATCTTTTTAGCAACTTTTTCTAAATATTCGCTATTTCTACCGCTGACAAGAACGATTTTTCCTCCATCATCCGCAAACTTCCTTAAAAAACGAAGGGTTTTCGTGGAAATCATGCGAACCCTCTTCTTAGGATATAAAAGAGTGCCATCGAGGTCTGTAGCAATAACTTTTCCCATGTTGTTAATTTTATTAACATTAAACGCAAATAACAAGATTTTTATTTCAAAAATGACATTAAAGTTAATAATCTTTTTGAATATTAAGGAAAATATGCATACATTTTGTTCTTTTACTATTATTGATTACAGTTGTATTGAATAAAAAAAGATGCTTCCTTTTTATTTACAGGAAGCATCCATATTATTAATGATTAAGTTAATTTATTTGAGGCTATTCTCAGCTTGAATTACGCCATATCCACCATCTTTTCTAGTGTAGCAAACAGAGATTTTATCATCTTCTTCATCAAGATAAATGAAGAATGGGTGATCAATGGCTTCCATTCTTGTAACAGCTTCGTCAAGACTCATTGGTTCAAGATAAATTGATTTTGTACGAACAACAGTTTCGTTATCATCGTTTTCATCTTCGATTGGTTCAATATTTTCTAAAGAAATTGCTTTTCCAAGGGAGATTTTTCCTCCACGAGAACGATCCATTCTTGTTTTTAATTTGCGCATTTGTCCTTCGAGCTTGTCAATTGCTAAATCGACGCCTGCATAAAGGTCTGAATTAGTGACTTCAGCACGTAAGTCCATTTGAGGTGTGAAAATTGTTACCTCGATTTTAGCGCCTACTTTGTAGGATCTTACAACAACGCGGCAAGTAACATCTTCATTGATGACGAAATATTTGTTCATACGTGAAAGTTTGCTTTCGATTGCTGAACGAATACCTTCGGTAACTTCGATGTTCTTACCAATAATTTGGTATTTCATAAAGTTCTCCTTTCCAAATTATGCAATGATGATAATTTCTTACTTTATTATGCAATACTTTTGCTATTTTTCAAAGAGTAAAATGAATATTTTTTATAAATAAAACCCATCAGCAATTGATGGGTGATAATTTTACTTTAATAATGACTTAATTTCTTCAACTTTATCAAGTTCTTCCCAAGGAAGATGAAGGTCTTGTCTTCCTAAATGTCCATATGAAGTGAAATCGGTATATTTATAATTTGGAGTGCGCATATGGAATTTTTCAATAATGCTATTTGGTCTTAAATCAAATATTTTATGAATGATATTTAATATCACTTCGTCGCTATAATGAGCTGTTCCAAATGTCGTAATACCAATTGAAACTGGTTCACTTTTCCCAATCGCATATCCAAGTTGTATTTCTAATCTGTCCGCAACACCGCTTGCGACAAGATTCTTTGCGATATAACGCGCCATATATGTTGCGCTTCTATCAACTTTTGTTGGGTCTTTTCCAGAAAAAGCACCTCCACCATGACGTGCGGCTCCACCATATGTATCAACAATAATTTTTCTTCCTGTCACACCTGTATCACCAGCTGGTCCTCCAATTTCAAATCGACCAGTTGGATTAATAAGAATTTCAAAATCATCATTCATATCAAATGATTTAACAACTGGTTTCATGATATGTTCCACGATGTAATGTTTGAATTCTTTTTCATTATAATCTCCATCATGCTGAATAGACATTAAAACTGTTACAACGCGTGGATGTTTAGGATCTTCATAATCAATTGTTACTTGTGACTTCATATCTGGTCTAGCATATTTAAATTCACCGCTTTTTCTTAAATTAGTTGCGGTTCTTACAAGCTTGTGAGCAATTGAAATTGCTAAAGGCATATATCCTTTTGTTTCATTAGTTGCGTAGCCAAACATTATTCCTTGGTCACCGGCGCCACCAGTATCAACACCTTGAGCAATGTTTTGAGATTGTTGTTTTACTTTTACATCAATTTTTACTTTATCAACGCTAAAACCATATTCGTCTTTGGTATAACCAATGCGTTTCATAACATCTTTGACAATTTTTTCATAATCAGGTTTTGCTTTTGAAGTAATTTCGCCTCCAATAAGTACATAATTTGTGGTCGCAAATACTTCGCATGCAACGCGTGAAAGCGGATCAATGCTCAAGCAATAATCAAGTACCTCATCAGCAATTTGATCGCAGACTTTATCAGGATGCCCTTCGCTAACGGATTCACTTGTAAACAAATTCTTTTCGTTCATCTTTTTTCTCCTAAATATAAATAAAACGGCTTCCCACCAATGGGACAGCCGTTATCTACTTTGTCCATCTTATCGCTCAGAGGGTGGGCCTCTGCTAAGGAAGAGCACTTACTTTATTAAAGAGTTGCTACTATGCTATTTCATCCTTATGGCATAGTTCTTGATAAGTTATATGTATTATATTCTTTGAATAAATACTATTCAATTATTTTATAAAGCTTTTTTCAAAGCATTCGCAATTTGGTCAGGGCAAGAAGTTAAACCTGTTCTTGAACCGCGACATTTAATTCCTTCAAGACGTTTAATAGCGTCATTAACATCCATTCCTTCAACAAGTTTAGAAATGCCTTGAAGATTACCATTACATCCTCCGACAACTTCAAGATTTGTTATTTTATTATTATCGTCAACACTAAAAATAATCTTTCTTGAGCAAACATTTTGAGGTATATATTCGAATGTTTTCATGATTATTTAACAATTTCTCCGTAAATAACACCGCTACCTGCACAAGCATTGCATTCGTCTGTATCAATGTGCATTGCTAAAGCAAATTTCTCGCTTACACGAACAACAGTGTCGCCAAATATTAAAGCACGTCCTTTGCCTGAATCAACTTTAACATTTACAATGTCGCCATTTTTAACACCAAATTCTTCAGCGTCTTTTGGTGTCATATGAATGTGTCTTTTTGCGACAATAACGCCTTCTTCTAAGTCGACTTCTCCAGCAGGTCCTTTTAATGTGCATTTTCCGGAACCTACAATATCGCCACTTTCTCTAACAGGTGCAGTAAGTCCAAGATTTCTTGCGTCTGTAAATGAAACTTCAACTTGGTTTGCTTTTCTAACTGGTCCAAGAATCGAAAATTTAGCGGATGGTCTAACACCATTTGGATCTTTTAGATTATATCCAATAACATCAACTTTATCTGTTGATGCAAATTGTCCAGGTTGAGAAAGCATTTTTCTCACTTCAAGAGTATGCCCTTTGCTAAACAATACTTCTAATGTTTCTTGTGTAACGTGCACATGACGTGCGCTTGTTTCTACTAATATTTTTTCCATCAGTAAAACCTCCAACACTGGTATTTTAGCACATAAAAATAGAAACAAAAATTTTTCTTTCTTTATTTTAATAAAGTGAGTAAACTCAATAAAGGAGGGAATAAAAATGGAGAATGAATTAATATCAACAAAACAAATTGAAGACTTAATTGATAGCCATGATATTGTTGGTATTCGCCAACTTTTTGAGCTTATTCCCACTATCGACATATCTGAAGCTTGTGATGATATAGAAGATACAACGAAATTAGTTTTTATTTTTAAAGTTGTTAAAAGTGAATATACTGCGGATTTTTTCACTGAACTTTCACCTGAGACAAAAGAAAAACTAATTCATGTAATGAGCGATGCTGAGCTTGCTACAATTTTAGACAAACAATTTACCGATGACCTTGTCGATGACCTTGAAGACTTACCTGCAAATTTAGTTACACGTGTTTTGAAAAATGTATCGAAAGAAAGACGCGCAACTATTAATAGATTGTTAAATTATAAAGATGATTCAGCGGGTTCAATTATGACCACTGAATTTCTTGTTCTTATATCTACTTTAACCGCTGATGAAGCTATTTCTCAAATTAGAACAGTTGGAAAAACAAAAGAAACAATTTATACATTATTTATTATTGATAATAAAAGAAATCTTGTCGGAACTCTTGACTTAGATGATTTAATTTTTGCAAAAGGCGATACTCAACTTACAGAAATAATGAATCGTGACTTTGTAACAGTTAATGTCAACACTGACCAAGAAGAAGTTGCCAACTTAATTAAAAGATATGACTTAAACGCAATTGCTGTTTTAAATAATGAAAAACGACTTGTCGGTTTAATTACAGTCGATGATATCGTCGATGTTATCGAACAAGAAGCTAACGAAGACGTTCAAAGTTTATCTCACGTTGCACCACTTGAAAATTCTTATTTGGAAACTTCTGTTTTTCAAATGGCTAAAAAATGTGTACCTTGGATTGTAATTCTTCTCGTTCTTGGAACATTCTCATCGATGGTTCTTTCTATATTCCAAGACAAACTCGCCATTGTCCCTGTTTTAGCGGCTTTCATACCAGTATTAATGGATACAGGAGGAAATGCTGGAGGACAAACAATTGCTCTTATGATCCGTGGTCTTGCCACAAAAGAATTTGAACCAAAAGATTTTTGGAAAGTTTTTGGAAAAGAAGTTTTATCAGCATTATTGATTAGTGCTTGTGTTGCTGTCTTTGCATTTATTTGGTTTACATTTGAGCAATATGCAGGAATTGTTTCACTTGGAGATTTAAGTGCTGTTGAAGGAGATAATGCAATATTTAATTTCACGAATGTAAATATTTGGCACGGAAATTGTTGGACACTTGAATTTGCGGAAGTTGCATTAAAAGTTTCATTTATTGTATCTGGAACATTATTCCTTACAACTTTTATTTCAAAAATTGTTGCGGTTATGCTTCCAATTGGTGTTGCCGCAATTAAAAAAGATCCAGCTGTTGTTGCTCAACCACTTTTAACAACAATTGTTGATGTTATTAGTTTATTAACATATTTTGGAATAGCGTCTTTTGCCTTCTCAAGTTGGCTTTTATAAAAATAACTTGTTAAGAGTTAAACAAAAGTGTATAGTTAATAAGCGTTATCGATGCAGCGATGGCGGAACTGGTAGACGCGTACGTTTGAGGGGCGTATGGAGCAATCCGTGTGAGTTCGATTCTCATTCGCTGCACCAAAATTACTAATTACTTTGATGCGAAAGCGTCAAAGTTTTTTATTTTCTTTTAAAAAAATCACCACTTTTTTGGTGAATAAATTAAATAGACGTAATTGGACAATTTTTAAACAATTAAATCTTTTGGTTTAAATCTAAAAAGTCTTAATAAACTTTTAACAAGTTTTACATTAACCCAATAATTATATCCGATAACATCGGAATTATATAATGCACTCTTTTGTCTATATGTTTCTTCAATATCGTTGAAATTAACCAATTTATTTACATATTCATCATCATTCACTACTTCAGAAGATGATTCACATAATGACAAAATATTATGTGATGAATGAACAAATGAAAGGACTCTATTATCGCGATCATTTTTTGGAAGTGTTTGAAAATCATGCACTCTTTCAAGCATAGAAATTGCGTTTTCATCGTTTAAGGAAATTTCAATGTTGTGCTTTTTCAAAATTTTAATTAAAGATTGAACAATTTCATATCGCTGATACATAAGCATATTAATAGTTGATGAAATACTTCTAATTTTCTTTTTAAAAACAATCGCGAAAGAAATGCACATCAAAAATAAAATCAACCATAAGCCGATAATAACTCCAATAACAATTAAAGTTATAAATAACCATTGAGGCATAATATTTGTTTCTAACGAATCATATACCAATGAAATCATAACTTGATAATACCAAAAATAAAAAATATGTAAACATTTATTATAAAGCCAATTTTTACAAAAATTGACTTATTATCGCAACAATGTTAATCTTTACGAGAGGTAAAAATATGATTAAAAAACCAATAATGGCAATTATGTATGACTTTGACAAAACATTGTCTACAACCGATATGCAAAACTATGGATTTATTCCAGCACTCGGAATGACACCAGAAGAATTTTGGGGTGCAACTGGTGAATTTTCAAAGAAAACTGGAACAGAAAGAATTCTTTCTTACATGTGGATGATGATTTATTTATCAAAGCAAAAAGGAATTCAATGCACACAAAAATGGCTTAATTCACTTGGCAAAGAAGTTGTCTATTATCCAGGCGTTGAAACTTGGTTCAAACGAATAAATGAATACGGAAAAGAAAAAGGCGTTAAAATCGAACATTACCTAATTTCAAGTGGTACAAAAGAAATTGTTGATGGCACCACTATCGCAAAAGAATTTAAAAAGATTTATGGCTGTGAATTTTATTATGACCCTGAAACAAAACTTCCTGTTTGGCCAAAATTCGCAATTAATTATACGCAAAAAACACAATATTTCTTTAGAATTTCAAAAGGTATAACAAACATAAAAGATGATTCAGTTAATAACAAAACAACATCGAGAAGAATTCCATATGAAAATATGGTCTATCTTGGTGATGGAATGACTGATGTTCCTTGCATGGTTCTTGTTAAACAAAATGGCGGTAACGCTATTGCTATTTATAATAAAAAAGATCAATCCACTGTTTCATCTCTTTTAAAAGGTGGTCGTGTTAATTTTGCATGCGAAGCTGATTATCGTGAATTTTCTGACGTAGATCAAACAATCAAATTAATTATCGATAAGATTTCAGTTGAACACCAAATCAAACGAAAAGAAGAGCAACTCCTCAAAAAAGAAATGCGTGGAGAAAAATATTCTCGTAAATAATGAAAAACATTGCAATAATCCTCTTTGGTGGTAATTCAACAAGATTTAAAAATGATGTTTTAAAACAATTTTATATTGTTAATGATAAACCTCTTTGTTTTTATTCATTACAACCATTCATAAACTCAAAAAATATCGATTTAATAATCATTGTTACAAACAAAAATCATCAAGATATTTTCAAAAAATATCTAGAGAATAAAGAATATTATTTTGTGGATAATGGAGAGCAAAGATTCGATTCCGTAGATAACGCTCTTAAGTTTTTAAAAGCAAATAATTTAGCTGATGATAACGATAATATTTTAATTCATGATGGAGCAAGGCCACTTGTTGAAGAAAAAAATATTGTTGACTTATTGGAAGCATTAAAAACATATAATGCAGCAACGTTGGCCATTAATTTAGAAGATACAATTGCAAAAATTGAAAATGATGTCATTGTGGATGTTCCAAATAGAAATGAATATGTGCGCATCCAAACTCCACAAGCGTTTAAATTTAAAACTATTTTTGATAATCATAATGTGAAAAATCATTTAGCAAGTGACGATACTCAACTACTACTAAAATCAAAAGAAAAAATAAAAATAGTTGAAGGAAATAAAAAACTTTATAAAATAACTACTGTTGAAGATATTAATTATCTTAAGGCGATGTTAAAAAATGAATGAATACAAAATCAACGATATAATCGAAGGAACAGTCATATCAATACGTCCTTTTGGGGCTATTATGATTTTCGAAGATGGAAGAAAAGGTCTTCTTCATATTTCAGAAATCGCTAATACTTTTATTAGGAATATTTCTCGTTATCTTCTCATTGGAAAAACATATCATGTAAAAGTTATCGAAATAGCGGATGATGGTTTTTTAAAAGTATCAATGAACAAAATTAGTCAAGAAGAAAAAGATTTATATCATAATCAAAGTGCAAGAAAAGTTCCAGTCGATAAACAATATATTGATTTCGAAGCTTTAAAAGAAAAATTACCAGAATGGGTAAAGAAGGAAGAAAAACAAAATGGTTAAAGTTAATGATGAACACATTTTAAACAAAATCGACTACAATTCTTATCAAGAAAAAGTCAGTCAAATCAACAAAATGATCGATGAAAAAACAGGACCTGGAAATGATTTTCTTGGTTGGTTAAATTATCCTGACACTTATGACAAAGTCGAATTTGAACAAATTAAGAAATCCGCAAAATACGTAAGAGATAATTTTGATATTCTTGTTGTTTGTGGAATTGGTGGTTCATATTTAGGTGCAAGAGCAGCTATTGAAGCATTAAACGGATTAACAAGAGGAAAACCTGAAATTATTTTCCTTGGTCAAACATTCTCATCAGATTACATATATGACACACTAAATTATCTTAAAGATAAAAAATTCGCCATTAATGTAATTTCAAAAAGTGGAACAACAACTGAAACAGCAATATCTTTTAGATTATTAAAAGATTTACTTGAAAAACAAGTTGGTAAAGAAGAAGCAAGAAAAGCAATTTTTGCAACAACTGATAAAGAAAAAGGCGCTCTTAAAACATTAGCTACAAAAGAAGGCTATCAAACATTTGTCCTCCCAAGCAATATCGGTGGGCGTTATAGTGTTTTCACTGCTGTCGGATTATTCCCAATGGCGGTTGCTAATATTGACATTGATTCACTTTTAAAAGGCGCTCATGATGCAATGGTTGAATTAAGAAACCCAAATATTAATGAAAATAATGCCTATAAATATGCTGTTATTCGTGATTATTTCTTTAATCATAATAAACAGGTCGAAATGTTTGTTACTTATGAACCACGTTTAACTCAATTAAGTGAATGGTTTAAACAATTATTTGGTGAAAGTGAAGGAAAAGAAGGAAAAGGACTTCTTCCTGATTCAGCAACATTTTCAACAGACCTCCATTCATTAGGACAATTTGTTCAAGAAGGATCAAAAGTTTTATTTGAAACAATTCTTTATATCGAAAACCCAAATCACCAAGTAGTCGTTCCATTTGATAAAGAAAATCTTGATGGATTAAATTATCTTCAAAACAAGGATATGAAATTTGTCAATGAAAAAGCATTCTTAGGTACCTTAAAGGCTCACACTGAAGTTGGTAAAGTACCAAATGTGATACTCAATGTTGAAAAATTAGATGCATATAACCTTGGATACTTGTTCTATTTCTTCATGAAAACATGTGCGATGAGCGCGTATTTATTAGATGTAAATCCATTTAATCAACCTGGCGTTGAAGTCTATAAGAAAAACATGTTCCATCTACTTGGAAAAGAAGGTTATTAAAAGTCAATTTTTGCGTTGACTTATTAATATCTAAAATGATATATTAATTTAGCACGCTTTATTTAGTGTGAAGCGGATGTTTAGCTCAGTTGGGAGAGCATCGCCTTTACACGGCGGGGGTCAGGAGTTCGAGCCTCTTAACATCCACCATTAATATGTGTGCTAAGTCTTGGAGAAATAGCGAAGTGGCCAAACGCGGCTGACTGTAAATCAGTTCCTTCGGGTTCGGTGGTTCAAATCCACCTTTCTCCACCACTCTTGGGGTGTAGCCAAGCGGTAAGGCAACAGACTTTGACTCTGTCACTTCGCTGGTTCGATCCCAGCCACCCCAACCAACTCGAAATATTTACGCCTTCGGGCGTTTTATTTTTATTAAAATAAATAATGAATTTATGATGATAATACAATATTTTAATATTTTTTAAAAAAATAGTAGCAAATGCATTTACAATGTGTAATAATATCAAAGCAATTCAAATTGAATTGTAAGATCTCCCGTTAGCTCAGCTGGCTAGAGCACTCGACTTTTAATCAAGGGGTCGGACGTTCAAATCGTCTACGGGAGACCATCTTAAATGCCCAGGTGGCGAAATTGGTAGACGCAAGGGACTTAAAATCCCTCGGGAATCAAATCCCATACCGGTTCAAGTCCTGTCCCGGGCACCATTTACCAATAACGCCGCCTTTTATTTTGGGGCGTAGCCAAGTGGTAAGGCAGTGGGCTCTGAACCCATGAGCACTGTTTCGAACCCAGTCGCCCCAGCCGAACATTGGAAAGGGGATAGAAAATGAAAAAGAGAGTATTCCTAACCTCTATCATCACTATTGCCGTCCTTGTTGTGTCTTGCATCTTACTTATTATTCCTGGTCAATTCGCCACGATTAAAGGGCAAGGATACAATGGATATGAAGTTATATTTCATTTCTCTAACATCGATGGTATTAATTATTTAGCAGATAATAATCCAGGTTCACGTGCTAGTGTTGCAGGAATTCTTGGTCTTATATTCATTCTATTTGCATTAGCTTCGCTTATTCCTTCACGCAAGAGTCCAGTGCTTCCAATTGTTGGTGGAGCATTTACATTACTTGCTGGAGCAATGTTCATGTCAATGAATTTGACAATAAATGTTGTGTATAATGGTCGCGGAGAATTAAATTTTGTTCCTTACCTTGTAGGCGCATTGCTTCTCTTCTTCGGAGCAGCCTTAATTATCTTAGGCGCCTTCAACGTTAAAGAACAATCTAAAGTCATTAACGCTAAAAAAGAATATAGTTACTTAAAATCAAATAAACAAAAATAGTTAGCCAATCGGCTAACTTTTTTTATATCTATAATTCCACTATTTCTTTTTTTGAAATTTCTTTTTTAATTTTCTTCTTAAAAACTATTTTATGTTTTATTTGGTAATCCTCTATGAATGATTGACCTTTGCTTGTGATAGTTAAATAGCTTTGATCATATTTATCACTATATATATTTTTAATTAAGCCATGTCTAAAAAGAGTTAAAACAAGAAAACTTATCCTTTTATTAGATAAAGAAATCAATGTGCCAAAAGTTATAATATCATCTAATCCAGAAGTATCTTCATTGTCGATTCCTTGTAAAATGAAATTAATTCCTTTTGGTGAAGGGTATTTATTTCTTTTGTTTAATTCATTCAAAGTAAGAAGTATTTTATAATGAGTTAGATTTATATCAAATATGTCTTTTCTTTTAATTACCATAAAAATAGTTTAACACAAAACTTGCAAAGAAATATAACTGCGTTATAATCTTGTCTATGGACGAAAAAGAAACAAAAGAATTAATTGTTCAAACACTTGAAAAGATTAGACCATTTATAAACCGAGATGGAGGAGATATTGAATTTGTCGACTTCATCGATGGAATTGTCTATGTCAAAATGCTTGGCGCATGTGATGGATGCTCATTAATAGATAACACATTATCTGAAGGCATTGAAATCATATTAATGGACGAGGTTCCAGGTGTATTAGGCGTTAAGCTTGCAAGTGAAATGCCAAACAAATAATTAATGAAAATAACGGCTGGTGCCGTTATTTTTATGAAATATAAGATTCTTAGAATGATTCAGCGTTATTGAATTCCTTTTTAGCATTTGATTTATAATCATCTGCCCTTAAAGTTTTCTTCTCTTGCATATAATCGCTTATGCAATCACGCAAATTAATCTTTGTATAAGCAATAACTTCACCACTTCCAAGGAAGAAATCAGATGATGTGGCTAAGAATTCAGTTGTAACAAATTGATATTTTTCACTGCTACTTAAATTTGCCGCCACTAAAACATCTTGATATATTGCGGCATTGCTTGGTGGATTAGTGACATTCTTTTTCATTGCTTTTCCATTAATTTCAATAATCACAAGTTCATTATCAAATGGGAATGCTTCATATATATTTCCATATGTAACAGTGCCACTTTTAATATCTTGACGAACGCCACCATTAATATTTGTAAATGCTGCACGAACATTTGGATAGTCTTTCTTAACAGTGTTATACATTGCTTCAACAGCTAAGTTCGGCAATCTAATTTTTTTATCAAAATCGCCATTTGCTTTAGCTATTTTTCTATTCTTAATTGGATTGATATAATCTTTTTTATATTGATCATAAATCATTGTGATATCAGGATCGTTAGCAAATTCTTTATCAGTTAAATTAGTTTCATAACCATATCCTTCGACAAAACTAACTTCCTTAGTTTCTTTATTTAGTTTTAATTGACAATGAGCAATACCTTCAGCTTTTGATGCTGTTTCAATCATAGGAATACCATTTGACTCATCAACAAGATTTGTGTGGCTATGGCCACCGAAAATAAGGTCAACGCCTAAATCTGTTTCGCCATTAATTTTTGTTTTTAATTCTTTTAAATCATTATGTGATGACCAAACAATAATATCGCAGCCTTCTTCTTCAAGCTTTTTAACCTCAGATTTAACAACCGTTACTTCTTTTTCGAATGTTAATCCTTCAACTGAGGAAGCGAGAATTGTATTTTTAATAGAATCTCCAATTGTGCCAATAACACCAATTTTATAGTCACCTCTATTAAGAATAGTTGAAGTTTGAACATAATCAGGATTCTTTCCTGTACTATCTTCAATAATATTAGCGGCTAAAAATGGAAAATTAGCTTTTTCTTTATTGTTTTTGATAAATGCATCTGTCCAGTCATATTCATGATTTCCAAGTGTCATTGCATCAAAATTCATAACATTCATTGAATATGTTACTAAATTCCCTTTTGTTACATTTGAATCAGCGGTTCCTTGCCACATATCTCCTCCTGAAAGAAGAACTGTTCCACCAGGATTATTCGCGCGTTTTTGGTCAAAATAAGTTGATAATTTTTCAATTCCAATATGATCATCATCTTTGTTATATTCTACAGCACCATGAAAATCGCTTATTTCATAGAAATCAAAATAAACAAAATTTTCATCTTCCTTAATTGCACCTTCGTTTTTATTTTTAATTTCAGGAAGATTTGGAAGATAATCTTCAATTGGAATATTAGTTCCTTCGTTCTCACCACACCCACTTATAAAAGGAAGTATTATTAGGGGAAGTAAAATTTTCTTAATTTTCATCATTTTCTCCTTACAATAAATAATTATTTAATGAATTAATAATAATGTATCCATCTCTATTATACACATCTTCGCGATTATATTTTATAGGTGTTTTATCAAACTTAAGAATATATCCGCCTGCTGCTTCAACAATTGCTTGCATTGCACATGTGTCCCATTCTTTAGTATTTGATGAAAATCTGTATGATAACTCAGCATCGCCTTTGGCAATTAAACAACCTTTGATAGTTGCACCAACAGCTTTTTCGTTTTTAATAACGTCGCTATGTTTTTTAATCATATCAAATTCTTGCTTATTAGCGTGACATCTAGACATTAAAACAGTTAAATCTTTTGTTTTATCATTAACATGTATTTTAATTGGTTTTGAAGAAGCGTCTTTTAAATAATATGCTCCATCGCCTTTAATTCCATAATATATTTCACCTGTTACAGGAATCATAATAACGCCCATAACAACTTCATGTTTGTAAGAAAGACCAATATTAACGCTAAATTCATCAGTGTGGGCGATATATTCTTTTGTTCCGTCAATTGGATCAACAATAAAAACATAATCTTTTTTAAGACGGTCTAAATTATCGCTTGATTCTTCAGTCAACAAACCATAAGTTGGAAAATTTGTGGTCAAAAAAGTGCGGATTATTAAATCCGCTGCTTTATCTGCTTTAGTAACAGGAGAATTATCTGATTTTATTTCAACAGCCATATCATTTGAATTATAAATTTCCATTATAATTTTTGAGGCACTTATGACAGCGTCGATACAAACATTTAATTCTCTTTGATACATATTAATAATTATTCTCCATTGCTAATTTATCTAAATCTTCAACGACTTTCATTGCTAATAAAAAATCTTTTTGATTTTCAAGTCTTGCACCAGAAGCGCATTTATGGCCACCACCGCCATATTTCTTAGCAATTTTTTGAACATCAAGTCCGTTGCTTCTAAATTCAACGCGAATTGTTCCTTCAGGGCTTCTTGTGAATAATACCCATATTGGGCAGCCTTTTATATTTCCAATAACATTAACATTTTTAGAAACTTGTTCATATTTTAAATTAAATTGTTCGTAATCAGGGACATCTGCGAAACAATATACAACTTTATGTTCGGTAATTTGAAATTTGCTAACAAGCAAAGCTTGATATTTTACATAAATTGCTTCTGATTGATAAAGTCTATCAAAAAGTGGCTTTGGGTCCGCTCCAAGTTCATATAACTTAGCAACAATTCTATGAGTTTTTGCATTAGTTGGAGCATATCTAAATCTTCCTGAATCAGTGCAAATACCAAGATACAATAAATTGGCGGCTTTTGGTGAGACTTTTAAATGAAAATGAAAAGCAAATTCCGCAATCATTTGAGCACATGCAATTGAACCATTATCAACCCATTTATAACCAATGAATGGAGTAGATTCGATATGGTGATCAATTTTTACAATTTGTTTAGCGGTCACCACTCTTTGATCCATAACTCTTGATGTTTCAGAACAATCCACAACAATCGCTAATGAGTTTTTGACTGTTTCATCATCAACTTCATCATATTTTCCTAAAATATCATAAAGCGCGTCGCTACCATAACCTAAAGAGTAAATCTTTTTATTTTTAAATTTATCTCTCAAAATTTCTCTTAATCCTAGAGAACTACCATAACAATCGCAATCAGGATTTATATGTCCGTGAATTGTGATAATATCATACTTTTTTATTAATTTATATATTTGTTTAGCTGCTTTATCCATTAATAATCTTCGTCTTCGACATCTTTCTTTGGTTTATCAAAATCGATATCATCACTATCGGATGAATCGTCTTTATCATCATCTGATGCATCTTCGCCAAGTTCGGCTTTAAGAAGTGTTTTTTCTTCTTCATCATCTTCGCCAATATCATCGTCATCAAAGGCATCAAGGTTTACATGGACTTGCTCAAATGAATGTCGTGAACGTAAATCCCATTTTCCATCATCTAATAAAGCGAAACGTCCGTCGCATGTAAGTTGAGTATATAATGAAGCCATTTTTGATTTTGTTTCAGACTCAGTTAATTCTAGACCAGATAAAGAAATTGCTTTATCAAATAAATCCTTAAAATTTAAAGAACCATTTGAAAGTGTTAAAGCGTCATTTGCATATTCTATTAATGCTTTTGATGTCATAAGAATAATCCTCTTTTCTACATATTTTTTGGGGCAGAAACCCCAATTAAATTCAATGCATTTTTCATTACTATTTGTGCGGCTTTAGCTAAAGCTAATCGCGATGATGTAATCTCAATATTATCTCTATCAATCAATCTACATTCTGTATAGAAAGAGTGAATAAGACTTGCCAATTCTTGAATATAATTAGCCATAAGGTGTGGAGCGCGTTTAATCGCGGCATTTTGAACAACCTTTGGAAAATCACCTAAGCATTTTAATAATTCAATTTCATATTTGTTAGAAAGCTTAGGATTTTTGATATTCAATTCAATATCATTTGCAAGCTCAAGGACTTTGCAAAGTCTTGCATGAGCATATTGAGCATAATAAACAGGATTTGATGAATTGTGTTCAAGAGCTAAATTTAAATCAAAATCTAAATGAGCGCTTGCAGCACGAGAAACAAAGAAATATCTAGCAGCATCAACACCAACTTCTTCACAAAGTTCCCTTAATGAAATGCCTGCACCTGTTCTTTTAGACATTTTTACTTCTTTACCATCTTTAATAAGACGAACAATTTGAATTAGTTCAATTTCTAATGTGTCTTTTGAATAACCTTGCATCATAAAAGCGGATTTCATACGGTTAATGTATCCGTGATGGTCGGCTCCAAGAACATCAATTAATAAATCGTATCCTCTAGATAATTTATTTAAGTGGTATGCAATATCAGGCATCATATAAGTATATGAACCATCTTTTTTAACAACACAGCGATCTTTATCATCTAAGAAAGCTGTTGTTCTTAAAAATGTTGCACCATCATCTACATAAGAATATTCTTTAAATTTTGTATCTAAAACTTCTTGAACATGATTATTTTTTCTAATATCTGTTTCAAGACTAACTATATCAAAATGAACACGGAATAAATCGAGATCTCTCCAGATTTTATTCAATTCTTCTTCCATACCAAATTTGGTTAAGAAATCAAAGTTCTCTTTTGTTTTTTCTAGATATTTTGTTCCGTATAAATTGTTAAATTTTGTTGCAATATCAACAATATCATGAGCGTGATAACTATCTTCAGGAAGCTCAACATTTTCACCATTAAGTTGATGATATCTAACTTCAAGAGATAATCCTAAAGTATAAATTTGATTACCAGCATTATTCACATAATATTCTCTAGTTACATCATAACCAGCGAAATCATATAAACGACAAATGCTGTCACCTACTGCCGCTATACGAGCATGACCAACGTGAAGATCACCAGTTGGGTTTGCGGATACAAATTCAACATTAACTTTTAAATTTTTGTTTTCGCCTCGTCCATAATTAACATCTTCATTAATAATTTTTTCAATAACGGAATTCATCATATCTTTTTTCATAAAGAAATTGATAAATCCAGGACCAGCGATTTCAATTTTTTCTATACCTTCTTTATCGATGGTAGAAACAATTTTTTCAGCTAAAATTCTAGGCGCTAAATGAAGTCTAGATGCAAATTTTAATGCCGCATTTGTTGCGTAGTCTCCGTGTTCAGGGGTCTTTGAGTTTTCGATAATTACATCATTAATTGATGCTTCGACTCCTTCTTCTTTGAGACATTTTATTATTTTTTCTTTTAGTAACAATTCAATATTCATAATTTTTAACGCCTTATTATATAAGAGTAATATTACTCAATCAATAGTTTATTTATGTTTTAAAAATACAAAAGCTTGTGCTTTACAAGCCTTTCCTTCTCCAATTGGACCAACACCATTGTTAGACATTGCTTTAATTGAAACATTAATTGGTCTTGTTTCAAGAATTTCAGCAATGTTTTCTCTCATCTTAACAATATAATTGCTTAATTTTGGATGAGCAGTTGCGATTTGAATATCAATATTATTGATTTTAAATCCTTCTTTTTTCATTATATAAACAACTTCTTTTAATATTTCAACACTTGAAATGCCTTCATATTTTGGATCGTCGTCAGGAAATAAATGACCTAAATCACCATATGTCATAGCGCCTAAAATGCTTTCGCTAACTGCATGTAAAACAACATCAGCGTCGCTGTGACCATCTAGTCCAACTTCGTTTGGAATTTCAATTCCACCTAAAAATAATTTTCTTCCTTCTTTAAATGGATGAATATCTTCACTAAATCCAATTCTAAACATCATTTTCCTCCTTATACATTAAATCTAAAGAAAGCAATATCGCCATCTTGCATGATGTAAGTTTTGCCTTCCATTCTTATTTTTCCTGCTTCTTTTAAAGCAAGTTCACTGCCATATTTTGTTAAATCATCAAAGGAATAAATTTCCGCTTTGATGAAGCCTTTTTCGAAATCTGTATGAATTATACCAGCACATTGAGGTGCTAACATACCTTTATGGAATGTCCATGCTCTACATTCATCTGGCCCGACTGTAAAGAATGTTTCAAGATTTAATAATTTATAAACCGATTTAATAACCTTATCCAATCCTGATTCATTCGCGCCTAATGATTGTAGATATTCCATTCTTTCTTCTTTGCTTAGTGAAGAAAGTTCATATTCTATTTCACAAGAAATTGGTATTACTTGTGATCCTTCTTTATTAGCTATTTCTTTTACTACATTTAAATATTTACAATTATCTAAATCCATATAATCGCTGTCAGATACGTTAGCCACATAAATTATCGGTTTTAAAGTCAATAAATGATAATTTTTAAAAGCAAATTCAAAATCTTCATCTTTCATATTAAGAAGTCTTGCTGGTTCGCCTTTAAGCAATATTTCATGCAAAGGTTCAAGAAGAGACATTTCATAAGTTGATTCTTTGTCTTTGTTTATGCGAGCTTTATTTGATATAGCCGCAATACGTTTTTCAACTGTTGCTAAATCCGCCATTGCAAGTTCTAGATTGATTGTCTCAATATCGCGTTTAGGATCAACACTTTCATCAACGTGAATAATTTCATTTGAATCAAAACAACGAACAACTTCTACAATCGCATCGCATTCTCTAATATGGCCAAGAAATTGATTTCCTAATCCTTCGCCTTTGCTTGCGCCTCTTACAAGTCCAGCAATATCGTAAAATTCAAAAGTTGCTTGAATTGTGCGTTTTGGTTTAAAAAGATTTGTAAGATAGTTAAGCCTTTCATCTGGAACATTAACTACTCCAGTGTTTGGATTTATAGTAGCAAACGGATAATTCGCTGCTTCAACATGTGAATTTGTGATGGCGTTAAATAATGTAGATTTTCCTACATTTGGAAGGCCAACAATACCTGCTTTAAGTGACATAATAATACTTCCTTAGGCGTTTATTTTATCTTAACTATATAGTTAAGTAAAGTTTTATATGCTGAAAATCGTTGTAAAGCATAATTCTTAAACTAAAAACTCATTTTAAATAAAACCGATTCTTAATTTAAGATTTTGCTAAATCAACATCACAATAGTTAATATATTAAAAATATATTTTTTTAAAAAATATAACAAAAAAATAGTCTGAGTTATTTTAAATTTGTTTTTTAATAAACTAAATATTGTAAAAACTAAAAAACGATATAAATCAAAGCAATAATATTAAATAAAATATTATCTAATCATTTTTGAAATTAATAATAACTTTGCCCATTCCGTCGAAAAGATTTTCAACAGTAACATATTGTCTTACAACAGATTGAGCATTATAAAAATCTTTTCCAAAAATATCTCTGTTAATTTCGACATCGTAATCAAATAAGCCTCTTACTTTATTGCCTTCAAAATCCGCAACAACGGAAGTTTCAAATCCATTTTCGTTGAGATTATATATAAATGAACTATCTTTTACTTTGTATCCATTTTCAGAAGAAAATAAAGTAGCATCGTCATTAATACGAAGCCATTCTTCGTTGACATGTCTTATTTTACTTTCCACTCTTAAATATAAGGCTTGTTTAGCTTCTTCGGCAGTTTTATAGAAATATTCTTTCGAATTACTTTGATTTTTCCAATCTTTATCTACTAAAACATAATTTGAACCGGATCTTCTCATATATGATTCTTGATAAAGCGTAATATCAAGAAGATCATCACTGGATGTTTGACCTCCTGAAAAACTGAAATATTGTGGGTCATCATCATCAGTGAAATCAGCAAACATAAAAGCTACAGAAGGTTTTCTTGGAATCGCGTTGCCTTG
Organism: Bacilli bacterium; assembly: GCA_050874705.1. Classification (GTDB taxonomy): domain Bacteria; phylum Bacillota_I; class Bacilli_A; order RFN20; family CAG-826; genus Fiminaster. The sequence goes on along the minus strand of JBNMLE010000003.1, from coordinate 31,381 downwards.
TTTTGTAGAGACATATTCGATACTATTGTATTGTTTAATAAATGTTTTATACTCAGTTATTTCGTGATTGCCTACCGCTTGCAAATATTCTTCTTTGGTGATTTGCTTATCGCAGCTTGCCAACGCTAAAACTGAAATAAGACTCAATGCAATTGTTGATGATTTTTTCATATTGTTTACCCCTTATTAAAATAAAAAATACTAATATATTTACATCTCTTAATCGAAAAAGTAAATTTACCATGTTGTGTTTCGCCTCGTCATGATTTATTGAACAAAAAATTGTTATAAGCGTTTATAATAATAAAAGAGGAAAAATATGAACGATATTAAAATTGTAGAAATCAAAGAAGATATAATCTCAAGAAATAACAAAGAAGCAAAAGATATACGAGAAAATTTAAAAAACAAACATGTGTTTTATTTAAATGTTATGTCTTCACCAGGAAGCGGGAAAACAACCCTTCTTACTTCTTTAATCAATAAATTGAAAAGTAAATATAGAATTGGAGTTATTGAAGCAGATATTGATAGCGATGTAGACGCTAAAACGATAAATAGTCTAGGTGTCAAAACAATTCAAATGCACACTATGGGGGCGTGTCATATAACTTGCCAAATGTCTCGAGAAGCTCTTATCGCTCTTGGAGTTGACGATTTAGATGTTGTCATTCTTGAAAACATTGGCAATTTAGTCTGCCCTGCTGAATTTGATACTGGTGCTACAAAAAATCTCGTTCTTCTTTCTACAAACGAAGGCGACGATAAGCCTTTAAAATATCCTCTTATGTTTGAAGTAGCTGATTTAATTGCTATTACAAAAGCTGATGTTAAAGACCTATTTGATTTTGATATTGAACGAGCAAAATCTAATATTAGAATTCGTAACAAAAATATCCCACTTTTTGTCACTTCTGCTAAAAATGGTGAAGGCATCGATGAATTGACTACTTATTTAGAAAATCAAATTAAAGAATATATTGAAAAATAATAATTCAATAAAAAAATACCGATTATATGTATATTTTGAAAAATTTTTTCGCCACCTTAATTTTTTAGTAATAAACTAATGCTAACAAGAAGCACAACTTCTTTATGGAGAAAAAATTAAAATGAAGGATTTAAATCAAAGAATCTGCATCATTGGTGGCGGTCCAGCCGGAACGTCAGCAGCTATGTATCTTGAGAAAAAAGGATACAACAATTATGTCATCTACGAAAAATCAAACCGCGTTGGTGGCAAAGCATTTTCACCATTAATGAAAGTAAAAACAGCAAATGGCGAATGGGTTGATAAGACTATTGAAATGGGCGCTGTTATGGGTTGTGATACTTATTTCGCAGTCCGTGAATGTGAAGAATTCGGTGGCGCATCACACTTAGATGGTCCTAAGATGGGTCGTAAATTTATGACTGTTGATGGAAAAGAAGTAAAACGTCCACTACATGTTAAGTTAAATATGCTTATGAAACTTAACAAATTATCAAGACTTCTTGACACCAAATATAAAGGATATGACGTCAATGGTCATAGAGGCGTTGCACAAGGAAGATATGAAGGTCTTTGCCCATCACCAAAAATGAAACTTGCACATATTGAAGGCGAAAACCCAAATCTTAAGGATTTGTGCATGCCATTTAGTGAATTCCTTAAACTTAACAAATGTGAAGCCGCTACAACAGTTTGGAAAGGACCATTCACATCATTTGGTTATGGTTATTTCGATGAAATTCCTGCAGCTTATGTTTTAAAATATTTGGATGCATTTACAGTAAAGCAATTCCTTTCAACAGGTAAGCTCTGGACATGGAAAAATGGTACTCAATCCATTTGGGAAGGTGTTAATAGCCATCTTAAACATCCAGCATTATTAAATAGCGAAGTTACAAAAGTTGAAAGAAAAGACGGCAAAGTTTACATCACAGTAAATGGAAAAGTTGAAGTATTCGATAAATTAATTATTTGTACACCACTTGAATTATTCCTCAAATATGGTGATCCAAACGAAAAAGAAAAAGAATTATTCTCAAAAATTGTTCATAAAGAATATTTCACAATGGCGGTTCGCACTGCTGAAGGAAATACACCTGATATCTCATACTACTTCTTCGAAAATATGACAAACGAAACAAGAGGACACTTAATGGTTTTCTATCATCGTTGGCCAGAAGATTTAGATCAACCACTCGTTACATTCACACTCCGCAATCACGAAGGTATGGAAGATGTTCCATTCGAAGTTGCTAAAGAAACAACATTAAAAGATATGGAAATCTGCAAACGTCCAGTTGAAAAAGTTGAACGTATCGATGACTGGTATTACTTCCCACACGTTTCTTCAAAAGATTACGCTGATGGATGGTATGATAAGGTTGAAGGTATGCAAGGTGAAAACAACACCTTCTATGCTGGTGAAGTTATGGCATTCGGCGATATGGAAGAAACAGTCGAATATAGCCGTGATTTAATCGGTAGATTCTTCTAATCATTTAATTATTAATAAAGCAAGATTAACTCTTGCTTTTTTATTGCAAAATAATTGAAAAAAGAGAGCACTTGCTCTCTTTTTAGATTACTTGAATATCTTTTATATTTGCTTCATTGCCAGTAATTAAATATGTATCTAAACTATGGCAATAAGGACATTCTTTTGCATATTCAGTTGTTTTATAAGTTTTTTTACAATTTTTACAATAAGATTTGCCTTCAATAATAATTAATTCTAGTTGGCAATCTTTCATGTATTTTGTTTTCTTCTTTGACCACTCAAAGCAATCTCTGAAATAAGAAGGAACAATTGTTGAAACTTCACCTATTTCTAAAGTAAGTTTTACAACTTTGTTTACTTTATTTTCTTCAGCAATTTTTTCGATTTGATCAATGACATGAACAACTATGCCTAATTCATGCATAATTATTTTTTATTAGCCTTTTGTGCTTTTTTATATGCACGACGTTTTTTAGCAAGTTCTCTAGCTTCTTTACTGCCAGAGTGACCGAGAATCTTGAATCCACGTTTGATTACATATGGAAGCATGTATTTAATTTTTTCTTCACCTGCAACCATTTTTGTGCAATCTGGGCGATCTCTCACAAGATGAATTGCGTCAAATTTACATCTAGTTGTACAAATACCGCATCCAATACATTTATTAGGATCGACATATGATACACCACAAGAGAGGCAACGTCCTGTTTCGATATGGACTTGTTCTTCGGTTAAGTCTTTATGAGCGTCTTTGAAAGAATTCTTGTAATCGATTGATTCATCCATGCCAGCTTCTTGTCTACCCATTGTATCGTAAGAAGGATATTGAAGATCTTTCTTATCAAGAGTGACAAAACGACGACGATCTCTACCAATTGTTAATGAAGCAAGAGGTCTTACATGACGATGCAAGCTTTCAGCAGCTTCGTGACCCGCTGCAATAGCGTCGATAACAAAGCGTGGTCCAGTAAATACATCACCACCAACAAATATATCTTCATCAGCAGTTTGATATGTAAGTTTATCAGCAATTGGATAATTACCATGCCAGAATGTAACTTTAGTGTTTTCAAGCAATTTACCCCAATTGATAGTTTGACCAATAGCGAACACAATTTTGTCTGCAGCTACAGTCATTGTTTCATTTTCATCATATAAAGGTGAGAATTTCTTTGTTTCAGGATCAATAGTTCTTAAGCATTTTTTAAGAACAATAGCAGTTACATGATTGTTTTCATCAACGATAACTTCTTTTGGGCCCCAAGAGTTATTAATAGAAACATTTTCTTCAAGTGTTTCTTTGATTTCTTCTTTGCTTGCAGGCATTGAATCACGATCTTCAAGAGAGAACATTGAAACGGATTTAGCGCCTAAACGGTGAGCATTACGAGCGCAGTCGATAGCGACATTACCACCACCGATAACAACGACATCGCCATTAAATTGTTCACGTTTTTCGAATGAATTATGCAAATATTCAACAGCAATTTCAGTTCCGATTGCATCATCGTTTTTAATACCTGGACGTCTACCACCTTGGCATCCAATTGCGATATAGAAGGCTTTGTATCCTTGTTTTTTGAGTTCGTCGATTGAAATATCTTCACCAACATTTACACCACATTTAATTTCAACACCTAGTTGTTTAATAACTTCTATTTCAGCATCGATAACATCTTTTTCAAGTTTATATGTTGGAATACCATACATTAACATACCACCAGGTCTTTGATTCTTTTCAAATACTGTTGGTTTATAACCCATTAATGCTAAATAATATGCAGCACTTAAACCTGCTGGACCAGCCCCGATAATAGCAATCTTTTCATCGAAATGATCAAGAACTGCTGATTGTATTAATTTTTCAGGAATATAGCGATCTTTTGCATTTAAATCTAAGTCAGCAACATATTTCTTAACTGCATCAATTGATACAGGTGCATCTATATCTCCACGAGTACAAGCGTCTTCACAACGTTTATTACAAATACGACCACATACCGCTGGGAATGGGTTTTCTGTTTTAATCATTGCAAGTGCTTCTTTATATTTGCCATCATGAGCAAGTTTTAAATAAGCTTGGACAGGGACATGTGCTGGACATGCAGCTTTACATGGTGCACTTCCACTTTCATATGTATTAGACATACGAGCAGTATCACGATATTCTTCATCCCAAGCATATGGACCCCAAATATTGTTATCTGGTAATGGGGCATGTGGATAAGTGACTGGTTTACCATTTTTATGGCACATCTTTTGTCCTAATTTAACAGCACCAGCTGGGCAGGATTCAACACATTTACCACAAGCAACACAATTTTTTGGATCAACTTTTGCAGTGAATGAACTCCTTGATAAATATGGAGTATTGAACAATAAAGAAGTTCTTAAAGCGTTACAAATCTTGACATTGCAGTTACAAATATCAAAAATCTTGTTTTCACCATCAATGTTAGTGATTTGGTGCACATATCCGTTCTTTTCAGAAATTTCAAGAATTTCAAGAGCGCGTTCTTTTGTAATATAATGCGCACGACCTGTTTCGACAGTATAATCAGCCATATCACCAAGTTGAATACACCAATCTTGGTTATCATCAGAACAGCCATCACCTAAGAAAGCTCTACTTGCACGGCAAGAGCATATACCTGCGGAAATATGACCTTCGTATTTTTTAAGCCAATAAGAAATGTGCTCTAAATCAACTGACTCGGATTTGGAATTAATAGCTTTTTCAACTGGAATAACATGCATTCCAACACCATCTCCACCAGGTGGAAGCATTTGAGTAACACCTGCAAGTGGAATAAAAGTCATTCTTTCAAAGAAAGAAGCAACAGCAGGATTTTTTTCAATTCTATCAACAGTTGAATTAAATAATTCAGCACTACCTGGAACAAAATAAGGTAAACGATAACGTTTAATTCTAGGTTTGTCTTTCAATTCTCCATTATGATCGTAATTGTCACCATAATCATATTCGATAATGCCGATAATTGACATCTCATCAAGCAATTTTTGAAGATCGCATGGTTCCATGTCTTTGTTCATTTCCATTAATTCTTCAAAAGTATAATATTTGCGAAGTTTCATCTTGTTTCCTAACGCAACCATTTCAGGTGTTAAGACTTCTTTTAAACCCCAGTATTCTGGATCATTTGAAGTGACGCCTTTTAGTTTGTGAGGAACGACATCAGTAATCTTTTTTCCTAACTCAGCATATGCTTTGTCTAGGTCTTTTTCTCCTTGATACTTAGAAATAATTTTCTTATTTTGCTCTGGCATAAAGTTCTCCTTATATTATCTCCTTGAGTTTTTTGGTTATATAATTAGCCAAATCATCTATTCCTTCTCCATTTTTAGCAGAGATTGAAATTATTGTAGCACTTTTATTGCGAGAATATATATATTCTTTGCATTTTTCTAATGAAAAATCAAAAAATGGCAATGTATCAATTTTGTTAATAACTACAAGATCTGATTTTTCAAATATTAAAGGATATTTAAGAGGTTTATCATCGCCTTCTGGAATAGATAAAATCATCATATTCATTAGTGAACCAGTATCAAATTCAGCAGGGCAAACCAAATTTCCAACATTTTCTAAAAAGACAATATCTAAATCATCAATATTTAATTCATCTAGTCCTCTTCTAGTCATTCCAGCATCTAGATGGCACATGCCACCAGTATGAAGTTGAATTGACTTAGCGTTTGTTGATTTCGCGATTTTATTAGCGTCTACATCGCTATCAATATCCGCTTCCATAACTCCAACACGATAGTTAGTGGATAATTTATTAATCAAAGCAATAAGGGTTGTTGTTTTCCCTGCGCCAGGAGAAGACATAACATTAATTAGCAATGTCTTGCTTTTCTTTAAATATTCTCTTAGCATGTCTGCTTCTTTATCGTTATCATCATACATGCTTCTTGAAAGTAAAATAGTTCTTACCTTTTCCATACTATTCATATTTTAATCCATATATATTAAAAATAAAATATTTTTATAAAATAAAAAGCCTAACAAAGTAGGCTCTTTAAATGGCTTATGACTTAAGCAACTTTTCTGATGTTTGAAGCGCGTAAACCTTTTTCAGATTCTTGGATATCAAATTCAACAATCGAATTAACATCAATAGTTTTAAATCCATCCATCACTAATGATGAATAATGGAAGAAAACGTCTTTGCCATCATCGGTTTTAATGAATCCAAATCCTTTTTCTGGATTAAAGCGAATAACTTTACCTTTCATAAATCCTTTCCTATTATCAACGATAATAAATTTAATTTTTTTGTATAGTTAAAGTTCCTTGAAAATCAGAACTATCGTTTATGAAAATCTTATACCCAATATCTTCACCACTATTAAATTTATTATTATTATAAAAGAATTCTTTTGAAGGTTCAAATATATCATTCTTTTTAAATAAAGTTTTATTCGATGCGTTTCCACCTCTTCTTTTAAAAGTGTTTACTCCACCAGCTTCCATTAAATGAAGTAATTTAAAATCATCTTGGTGTGTTTTTAAATAAGACAAAGATGCAGAATTCGATGCCCCGACAAAATAATTCTTTCCGCTTTCAAGTTTATCGCTATAGTCAATCATTGTCCCACGAGGAGTAAGTTCAACTATTCTTGCATCAACATGGTAAATGCGAAAACCACTAGTTGTATATATCCTAAATCCATTTCCCGGATATGGATCAATTGCGTCTTTGTTATTTAAAATATCAGGAGAATAATATTCGATTAACAAATATTCATCACAAGACGAATTATTCCAAAAGTCATTTATTAAAACTGCATCAGGATATTTTGATGATGTTCTTAAAGTTAATGTGACGGAATCGTCAGTTTTTACATAAATAGGATTTACCCATCCAAGTTGAAATTTAGAATAAATTGATTCATCACCAACATTGTTTGCGTGCATTTCAATAGCTCCGCTAGGATCCCAACCATCTTCATCATAACAGTAATAGTCGTCGAGTCCTAAAAGATGACCGGTCTCATGAATAATTGTGTGAGCATCAACTAAATTTCCGTAAGCAGCATAAGGATAAATGCGATTATGTTTTTGACTTCCGCTTATGAAATTGTAAGATGCCCACATAAATGCATTTGTATTCGGAAGGGAAAAGTTTGCATTTGAATTAACCCAAGATGTAACTGCCCAATATCCATTTTCAGAATCAATTGCGTTTGAATAAATAAAAGCAATTGAATCAACATATCCATCTTTATCTTTGTCAAATTCTTTCCTATAAGAATCATAAGTTACATTTTTTTCAAATGAATCTATTGCAATTAAATAAGGTGATTTTTCACCATTTGTATCTACATAAGCGTCCGCTAAAGTGGATGTTGTATAATTCAATTTTAAAGTTGGAGCAATTTCACCGGAAATATTTAGTTTCCCATAGCTACTTTTTTTATAAAAAGAAGAAACTGATTCCCAACCTGTTTCTTCACTATTTCCAAAAAAAGCCAAATTTAAATTATTTAACATAGTTTCGTTCCACTTAGGGGCGTCGCTAGTTTCCACGGGCACAACTAATATTGATGAATCTCCAATTGATGGAAGACACTTCATGTTGTTTAAATCATAAACATCATTCATCGAAAAAGATGTGGAATTAATTTTTGAATATCCTTCACCGCTTTCTCCATTTACATCATCAATATCAGGAACTGATCTATTTTCCAAATTATTATTAAATAAAGAACATGAAAAAAGTAGACTTGAACTAAATAAAAAACATGTAATCAATTTTTTGTTATTTTTCATTGTTTGAACCTCATTTGTCCTTTACTTTTTCTCATAAAAAATATCAAAACAATTGCACCGACAATAATTGGAACAAATAGCCAAACCATCCACGCATTTCCACCTAGAATATTATGAATTAGAAATTCACCAAAAATGCATCCAATCAAACATACAACAATCATTCCACAAGAAATTAGTGAACCTAACCATATTTTATTAATAATGAAAAACACAAATGTAATCGTTGCAAGAATTGGCGTAGCCCAAATAAAAGACATCCATAAATAAGGTTTATTATCCCAATTTTGTGAATCGCCAATGACATAAATTAATAGTGCTATAAGTACAGTTGCTAAAGAGAATAGAAATAAAACCGCTAGTTTTTTAAATAACCCTTCAATTTTTGGAACAGTCATTTCTTTTTGAACTTCGTGATCGTCATATACAAAATAATCAATTTTTACATTAAATAAATTGGCTAACATATAAAGAGTATCAATGTCAGGAACAGCTTCTCCTCTTTCCCATTTTGAAACTGCTTTGTCAGAATAATTGATTTTTTCTGCAAGTTCAGCTTGTGTCCACCTATTCTTTTTTCTTAAGTTTGCAATGTTGTTTGCTACATTCTTTTTTATATCCATATTTTGCTCTCTACTACTGGTAGAATTGTATTCTACGAAATAAAATCTATCAATATATTCATACGATTTTTTTCTCATTTATATTATATAAAAGATAGTGAGGAAACAATATGAAAATTTTAATTAGCGCAACAAGCACAGCGGACTTAACAAAAGAATTAATTGAAGAATATAACATCCCTATTATTCATTTTAGTACTGAAAAAGAAGGTAAAACATATAGAGATGATACATTTTCAACTCAAGAATTGTTTGAGTTTACAAATAAAACAAAAATAATGTGCCATACAGCCGCACCAAATATTGGTGAATATCAAAACTTTTTTGAAAAACAATTAAAAGAAAATGATTATCTAATACATTTTACAATGTCATCAAAACTTTCTGGATGTTATAGCAACGCAATTGCTGCATCAAACAATAATCCACATATAAGAATAATAGATTCGAGAGGCACAAGCGGAGCTACTGCTCTTCTTGTTTTATATGCAATAAAACTAAATAAGGAAGGTTATAGTTTTGAAGAGATATGCCAAAAATGTGAAGAAAGAATTCCTTATCTTTCAACTTCATTTATAATTAAAGATCTTGATTATCTATATAAAGGTGGAAGATGCACAGCATTAAAATTTTATGCGACGAAACTTTTAAAACTTCGACCTGTAATTGAAACAAATAAAGAAGGAGCTTTCACTATAGGAAAAATATATCGTGGAAATTCACAAAAATGCATTAAAAAATATGTCGAAGATAGATTAAATTCATATAAAAATTTGGATTTATCTGCGGCCTATATTAATATTTCAACATGCGACGAAGAAACCATAAAAGAGGTTAAAGAGTATTTACTTAACAAAGGATTTAAAAAAGTATATTTTTCTCCTGCTTCGCCGACAAATTCATACCATGCTGGGCCATCTGTACTTGGAGTTCAATTCTTTTATGATGGAGTGCATGAATCAATTAATGATTAATTTTCTTCTTTGTTTTTATTAATGTTTTGCAAACTATAAAAGCAACAATGGTTGTTAATGATATTGCAAAAAATAGTAATAAAGCTATTGGGAATAAGTTTATTGATAAACTATTTGAACTTTTGAAAATACTTCCAATAGCTTTAGACAAAACAATATCGAAAAAAACAACTTCTAGAGAAGACAAAAAGAACGCATATAAGCCATATAAAAGCGTTTCGAAAATATAGATTTTTCTTATATTCTTTTCATTTAATCCAATTAACTTAAAACAATCTATCTCGTTCTTACTTTCAATAACATTTAAGAAAACGACCATCGCTAGCAAAAGAAAAGAAATACATGAAGCAACAAACGCAAAAGAGAAAAGTATCACATTTGTATATTTCATCGTTTGATCAATGCTTTTAGTAATTGAATTATTTGGATTAACGAATTTTACAGTAGAAAACATTTTTTCAAGTTTGCTTAATGTTTGTTCAGATTCAGTTTTATTTTCAAATTCAAATACAATCTGGTTTGGAATCAAATTAAAAGAGGAAACGCCTAACGAATCTCTAAAAAAAGAAATCGGCCAATTATTATCTTGATAAAGAAACTCTTTTTCCTCATCTACCACTCCTACAACCGTCAATTTCTTTATGACATATTCATTTTCAATACCATCATTTTTTTGAATTTGATTTTTTAGAGTACAGGCATAAATATTTTTTCCATAAACATCGCCCAGTTTTTGATTTAATTTTTTTGAAATTAAAACTTCATCAATGTTTTTAGCTTCTCTTCCTAATAATATCTCTTTAACTATTGTAGAAAACTTAAAGCCATCGTTAAAATTAATAAGAAAATTTCCATTTGAAACATTATCTGGCATTACAATTTTATCGGTTTCGTTTTTTGTTTCATAATCAGAAATCATTTCAAGCACTTCTTTGTTTGGAGATAAATAAAAATTGTTTCTAAAACCACTTAAAAAGCTTTCTTCAAATACTTGATATGAGAAACCACATGTTAAATAATAGTTTTTTATATTTGGGCATGTAGTTAGAACTTTTTCAAAAGCATTCATATCAATCATTTCTTTATCAACATAATAAACGTATATTCGTTTAACTTCACAAGCTTCACCAATTTTGCATAATAAAGGCGAATTAAAGTTATTTGCTCTTTCAAAGATAAAATCTTTTAATGAATAGTCGTATATTGCTTTATCTAAAAATAATTTAGGATCGCCATAAGAATTTAAATAATAGATTTTATACATTTCCCATGGATAAATTTTTTCATTATCGTCATCCGATGGAAAACGCATTTTTTCTTCAAATACGAATTCATTCCAATTAGTGGAACTATGAAAAATACATGTATTATTATTTTCCTTAATTGCTTTAACAGAAAATATTTGTTCATCTTCATACTGCCACTCACTGTTTTTAACATCTAAAATAACAAATAAATCATTTGTTTTAATATATTCGCCAAGCGAGGAATAGCTTCTTTGTATTTTTAAAGTAAAACAAATATTAGCCATATCAACATAATTTAAACCAAGAATAATTTCATCATTTTCTAAGAAATCAATAGAATAAGGATATAGTATTTCATCCTCATTTTTTTCATAATATTTATATTCGTTTATAGAACGAGAACTTAATGAACTAATAATGTATTTATCTGTCTTGTTTTTTATATAAATTTCATTTCTATCTTTGAAAAAATCTTCAAAATTTATTTGATAAGAAACACCAACATTTTTAATAAAATCCTTGTAATTCTCATAAATTTTATCAACTTCTCCTTTTGGGGCGCTGTAAGGATTAGAAAAAGAAGATACATTATTATTCTTATTTTTCATTACAATTAAATCGCGATCAATTATAGAAGAAATCGAACTATTTATTTTGTCTTTTAATGTTAGACCTAATAACAAAGAAATACCTATACCTGTCAAGCTAAAAGAGAGCATTGTATATGTTAAAAATGATCGTACTTTTCTTTCTTTCATTTTTTTAACGCTATGAGAAAAAACAAACTTTAAAGGAATATGTGGCTTTCTTTTTTTAAAATGTCCACCAATTAATTTAAATTTCTCTTTTATAGCAAATGTCTTTTCGTTTTTAATACATTCAATTTTTGCATTTGAAAGTTTATATATAATATTTGCTTCTTTAAAAAATGTCTTATCGTGTGTGACTATAATTACTAGCATTTCATCAGAAATTTTCTTTAACAAAGAGATAATGAGCTCAGAATTTTTACTATCTAATGATCCTGTTGGTTCATCACATAGAAGAATAGATGGAGATTTAATTATTTCTCTTGCAATAGCGGTTCTTTGTTTTTCTCCACCTGATAATTTGTTAATAGTTTTTTCTTCATAATTTGGAAGATTTACATATTCTAAAGTTGATGCTACTCTTCTATTTTTAATATCTTGGCTTAAATAGGAAGAACAATCTAAAGGTAAAATAATATTGCTTTTAACAGATTCTAAATTTAACAAATTAAAATTTTGATAAATAAATCCGAATTTATTAATTCTTAAATTTTCTATTTCGTTTTGTAAAAATGTTTTTATGTTTTTGTTATCTATAAACACATCACCTTTATAATCAAAATCTTGTCCTGAAATAATATTTAAAAGAGTTGATTTTCCTGAACCACTATCACCACAAATAATAACAACACCTTTCTCAGGAAATGATAAAGAAACATTATCAAAAATTTCTTGTTGACCAAATGATTTAAAAAGATTTTTAATTTCGATTTTCATTCATCTTTTAATTCTTTCGCGATATCAATTTTTTTACTCATTAAAAGAGGTATGTAAACAAACATATATGAAACAATTGCTCCAATGCCCAAAACAAGTAGAGGCGAAAAAGAAAGCAATAAATTTTGTGAATTCAAAGGAAAAACAATTAAATTTTCCATATTAAAATTCGAATAAATTATTTCATTTAATAAAGATGTAACTGGAAAGAATAAACAAAAAGAAAATATGTAAGAAATGAATGTGTTTATTATGTTTGTTATTGTATATATTTTTCTTATTGAACTATCACTTAATCCAAAACTTTTTAATATTGCGTTTTCTTTCTTTCTTTCAACATAATTTGATAATGATGTTATCCCAATAATAAGATTTAGACAAATAAAACAAATTATAGAAAAAAATAAAAATGCGTTTGAAAAAGATTCAATATACTGAACATATACATTCTTTATTTCATAAGAACTGCTATTAATAAAAATATTTGTTTTATTTGTTTCAATATAAGAAAAAGCGTTTCGAACATCATCCTTAGATGAAAAGAAAATTCTTCTAGAATAATTTTTTATCGCTTCGTCTTTACAGTAACTATCTAGATAATCTATAACGTTTATATCTTTTTTTGTATATTCGCTTATATTGGGAAGATAACTAGATTTTAAATACTCCTCAAACAAACTATATGAATAATAAACTTTCGGTCCATTAAGAAAAGAAAATTCTTTTATTGTTTGCTTAACATTTAATTTCAAATTATAAACAAAATCATCTTTAATTAAAGGCATGTCTTTATCAAATGTATGCAATTTTACTTCACTTTTACTAAAAACAATTATTTCATTTTTATCTTCTTGAAGTATTTTCGACATTTCTTCATTTATAACTACATCATTAATTGTTTCTATTGAACTCTTTTCAACTAAGGAATTATTTTTATAAAATGGAATAAATTGTATATTATTAAACAAATCATTATTAATAGAAAATGTACTATATGTAGGAAGAAAATAGTCGTAATTGTTACAAATATATGATGATGGAAAAACTTCTTTGATCTTTTTTATCTCATCTTCATTTGGCAAAGAATCTTTCTCTAAAACTAGTGATGAGTTTGGTATTTCTTTATAAGTTTTAGTTGATAAAGTAGCATTAAAAGAATCAGCATTTTTATAAATAATATTTTCTTTATTTAATTCGTTTCCATTTATGAATGAAATAGATAAAAGGACAACTAGAAAACCAAAAGTTGAAATTGTGAAGGCAAGAACATTTTTTCCTATATTTCTTTTTAATAAATTTTTAATAAATAATGAAACGACATGTTGTTTTTTTATTTTGGTTTCTTCTATAAAAATTGGAGTATTCTTATTTATATCATTTATTGCTTCGTCATTTATTATTTCTCCATCGCACAATTCTATTTTTCTATCAGCGTATTTATTAACAAGTTCAATATTATGAGAAACAAAAATAATTAACTTTTGCTTAGATAATTGCTTTAATATGTCCATTATTAAGATTGAATTTTTTTCATCTAATGCCCCTGTTGGTTCATCGCAAAGAATCACTTTTGAATTCGATAATATTGCTCTTATAATAGCCACTCTTTGTTTTTCTCCACCAGATAAAAATTTAGTTTTTTTATCAATACAATTTTCAAGGTTGAATCTCTTAAATAAAATAAGTGCTTTTTTATATGATTTCTTTTTATTTTCACCACGTATAAGCAAAGGAATTATTGCATTATCAATAGATGTTAAATCATTAAAGAGGTTATAATGTTGAAAAACCATATTTATTTCTTTATTCAAATAAATATTTTTTTCTTTATTTGATAATTCATTAATGTCTTTGCCGAAATATTTAATGCTTCCTTTAGTTGGTTTGATAATTCCATTTAAGCAATTAAGAAGCGTTGATTTGCCACATCCAGATTTTCCATAAATAGCAACAAAAGAATTTTTAGAGAATTTTAAGGACAGATTTTTGAGAACGATGTTTTCTTTTTCTCCATTTTGGAAAACTTGTGTCAAATTATTAATGGCAAAAATATCCACATTATAACCTCCATTATTCTTATAGTGGTTTTTTGTGAACATTATTCAAAATTATTTAATTATTTTTTTAAAACCTTTATTAAAGCTATCTCTTGAAATAATTATTATATTGTGGCATCCCATGCATTCGATTTTTAAATCCGCACCAAGTTTTATAATTTTAAAAACTTTTGATCTATGAACACATGGATGTGGTTTCTTCATTTCAACAACATCACCGATGTTATAATTGTATTCTTTCATTCGTTCTCCATCTTAACCGCTGCAGGTATTTTTGGAAGACCAGGCATTGTCATAACTTTTCCTGTTAAAGCAACTATAAAACCTGCTCCGCTAGATAAATTAACTTCTTTTACATGAAGAACGTGGTCATTTCCTTGAACTTCTAATTTTGGATTATCTGATAAAGATAACGGAGTTTTAGCAATACAAACAGGAACATGTCCATATCCTAGATCTTCATATTTTTTAATTTGTTCATTTGCTTTATCTAAGTATTCAACATCGCTTGCACGATAAATCTCTTTAGCAATTTTTGTAATATTCTCTTTTATAGACAAACCAACATTTTGAAGCGGTTTATAATTGGAATTTTCGTTTAATAAAGTTACAACTTTGTTTGCAAAATCCACTCCACCTTCGCTTCCTTTTAGATAAGAATCAACAAAAGTAACTTCATAACCATTATCTTTGCACCATGAAGTCAATGCATCAATTTCTTTCTTAGAATCGAATGCAAAATGGTTGATGGCCACCAAAACTGGAAGACCATATTTTTTCATATTCTCCAAATGAATTTTTAAATTATTAACTCCATTAAGTAAAGCATTAACGTCTTCTTTTTCAAGTTCTTCAAATAATTGCCCGCCATGGAGTTTAAGAGCTCTAATTGTCGCAACAACCACTACTAAGTTTGGTTTCATATCACCAATAGGACAAGCAATATCTAAAAACTTTTCAGCGCCTAAATCAGCACCAAAACCAGCTTCTGTAACAACAATATCTTTTAATTTTAAAGCAAGTTTTGTGGCAATTAATGAATTACAACCGTGAGCAATATTGGCAAAAGGACCACCATGAATAATGCAAGGGTTTCCTTCTAGTGTTTGAACTAAATTTGGCATCAAAGCATCCTTCATTAGTTTCATAATTGCGTTTGATATTTTTAATTCTTTTAAATAGATTGGCTTATCATCAAATGAATAAGCAACAATGATATTATTAATTCTATTTTTAAAGTCTAATTCATCTTTTGCTAGACAAAGGATTGCCATTAGTTCACTTGCAACTGTAATTTGGAAAGAATCTTTTCTAGGAATGCCATTATTTTTGCCAAGTCCAATTTCAATTTCTCTTAAAGAGCGATCATTCATATCCATTGATCTTTTCCATACTATTTTTTCTGGATTGATATTGAGTTCATTTCCTTGATAAATGTGATTATCAATAATCGCGCTTATTAAATTAATTGACGATGTTAATGCATGCATATCTCCAGTAAAATGAAGATTAATATCTTCGCTAGGTATAACAGATGCTTTTCCGCCTCCTGTTGCCCCACCTTTAAGACCAAAAACAGGGCCTAGTGAAGGCTCTCTTAAACAAAGCATTGAACTTGCTCCTATCTTGCATAAGCCATCTTGAAGAGCAATAGACATAGTTGTTTTTCCTTCACCAACTTTGCTTGGTGTAATTGCTGTTACTAAAACTAATTTTCCATCTTTTTTATTTTTGTTTTCATTAAAACATTCAAGAGATATTTTTGCTTTATCGTTACCGTATTGTTTAATATATTTTTCATCAATACCACTTTTCTTTGCAATTTCTAGTATGTGTTTCATAATTACCTCCTAAATATTTTCAATTATAAATTTCGCCATTAATAGTCCGGCAGTTGATGGAACCATCATCATTGATGAAGGTTTCTCATTTCTGACGCGAGGACTTTCGCTAGAAAATACAACATCGATTGTTTTTGTATCAATATTTTCTTTTCTTATTTTATATCTTAACACCTTTGCTAAAGGGTCATATGAAGTTTTATCTAATTTCGTTAAACTCACATTTTCAGGATTAATTTTATTTCCCATTCCAAGAGAAACAATTAGTTTAATATTTCTATTTTTTGCATATTTAATAAGAGATATTTTTGATGGAATTTTATCAATTGCGTCAATAATAAAATCAATATTAAAATTATCAAAAACATTTAAATTATCTTCATTAACAAACATATTGAATTTAATAACATTAATATTTGGATTTATTCTTTTTATATTTTGTTCGCAAATATCAACTTTATTTTTTCCTACATCATCTGAAAAATAAAATATTTGGCGGTTAATGTTTGATTCATCAACAACATCATGATCAACGATAATAAAGTTCATAAAACCACTTCTAGCAAGAGCCATTAAAGCTGTTCCACCAACACCGCCTAATCCGACAACTAAAATAGTTTTATTTTTAAAAGAATTTACGCGATCTTCTCCTAATAATTCAATAGTTCTATCTAGATATGTGCTCATTTTTTATAACCTTTAAAATATCTTCATCATCTTTGTAAAATATTACAGGGAATTGATGCCTTATAAAAGTCATTTGTCTTTTCGCGTAATTTCTAGTGTGTTGTTTTATAAGTTCAATACGTTTAGCAATATCATATTTATCATCGCTCATTCCAATTAATTCTTTATAACCAATTGCTTGCATAGCATTAACGTTCCCATATTTTTTATAAAGATTTTTAAACTCATCAATTAAACCATTATTAACCATTTCATCAACGCGTTTATTAATTCTTTCATAGAGAATATCTCGTGGCATATCCTTTACAAAAAAATAGACATTATCATAAATCAATTCATGATTTTGTTTCGCGATGATATCGCTCTTTTTTTGATTTTGCGAATAAAATATTTGAAGCGCTCGTAAAACTCTCTTGCGATTATGAGGATGTATTTTTAATGCTTCGACTTCATCAATTTCTTTTAATTTATCATGTAGTTCATCATCACTAAGTTTTTCAAATTGAGACATATCAATTTCTTTTTCATCTTCAAAAGTATAATCATAAAGGCCACTTCTTATATAAAGGCCACTACCTCCAACAATAATAGCAATTTTGTTACGAGATAAAATATCATCAATTGTTTTTCTTAAATTCTTTTGATATTCCATTATTGAATAAGAATGAGATGGATCGACAAAAGAATATAAATGATGTGGAACTATTGAAAAATATTCCTTTGGAGGTTTAGCCACTCCTACATCAAAGTCTTTATAACTTTGGAAAGCATCGCCGTTTACTATTTCAGCGTTCAAAATTTTAGCGATATTAAGCGCAGTATCTGATTTTCCTAAACAAGTTGGACCAGTGATAACAATAATCATTTTAAATAATCTCTTACTTCTTTTAATAAAGCGCTAACTTCGTTTTGCAAATTTAAAAAGTTTTGATATAAAGGATTTGAGTTTAATTCATCTTGAACAGTTAAATATTTTTCTTTTTCTAATAAATATTTTTCATCATCATTAACATTTTTGCACATTAAACGTTGATGATTTCTAAGTTCATTTATTAATGAATTTATTTCAGTATTGTTTTCAATTATTTTTTTAGTTGCTAAATAATTTTTAATAATTTCGTTATCATATAAAACATTTTTTAATTGTTCTAACGCAATATCAAAATCACTCATTTACAAGTTCTCCAAGTAATGAATAAAGATGGGATTCATTAATTTTTACATTAACAATTTTACCAACAAGAGAAATGTCACCTTTAAAATGTACAAGTTTATTCTTTTCAGTATAACCCGATAACATTTCAGGATTTTTTTCAGATACGCCTTCCACTAAAACAGAATAAGTATTTCCAATCATAGCGTCAGAGGAAACCGCAATTGTTTTTTCAAGCGCTTTTACAAGTTCTCTAAATCTCTGTGATTTTTCCTTACTAGAAACATTATCTTTAATCTTCGCGGCTGGTGTGCCATTTCTAGGAGAATAAATAAATGTAAAAGCGGAATCATATTTAACATCTTCAACCATTTTTACTGTTTCCAAAAATTGTTCATATGTTTCATTTGGGAAACCAACAATAATGTCTGTTGATAAGGCAACATCAGGTATCTTTTTTCTTATTAATTCAACAAGATCTTTATATTGCTTTGCACTATATCTTCTTCCCATTAAACGAAGTATTTCATCAGAACCACTTTGAACAGGAAGATGAATATATTTCATAATGTTATCGTGTTTGGCAATAACATCGATCATTTCTTCTTTAAAATCCCAAGGATGAGATGTTAAAAATCTCACACGAGGTATTCCGATTTTTGCAACTTCATCTAATAATTTTGCAAAAGTAGAACCGTCATCTAAATCTTTTCCATATGCATTAACATTTTGTCCAAGGAGTGTTACTTCTTGATAACCAGCATCTTTAAGTTCTTTGACTTCGTTTAAGATGTCATCCATTTTACGGCTTCTTTCTTTGCCTCTAGTATATGGAACGATGCAATATGTACAAAATTTATCACAACCATATGAAATATTTACAAAGGCTTTAAAAGAAGATAAACGCTTTGATGGAAGATTTTCTCTTATATCTCCAGGGATTGATTTAACATCAATTAAACGAACACGTTTTCTAATTATTTCATCGAGCAAAGCTGGTAAATCATAAATATTATGGGTGCCAAAAATTAAACCGACATGTTTATATTTATCCAACAATTTTTCTATAATGTGTTTTTGTTGAACCATGCAACCACATATACCGATGATGACATTTTTGTTTTCTTGCTTATAAGATTTTAAATCACCAATTTTACCAAATACTTTATCTTCAGCATTTTCTCTTACAGCGCATGTATTAAGAATAATAACATCAGCTTCTTTTTCATGTGTTGCTTTGCTAAAACCAGCATTTTCTAAAATTCCAGACATTATTTCTTCATCACGATAATTTGCTTGACAGCCATATGTATGAATAAAATATTTTTTTCCAATCGCGTAGTTATGTAAGACTTCAGGAATTTTAATTTCACTATAATCGAAAGAAAAATTTATATTTCTTTTTCTTTCAAGTTTGTCATCTGGTAAAGATAGAAATTCACATTTGTTTGCCATGATATTTCTCCTTAATTTAATACTTTAACTGTAAAAATTTCTTTACATTTTTTTGTGTCGTTATCAATATCTAGAACTATTGCATTAATCATCTCTTGATCATCGACACCGATTTCAAATCTTTCTGTTCCACCAAAAATAGTTTTGTTAATGACACTATTACGTTCAAAGCCAAGAACTCCGTTTGCGGCTCCACACATACCTATATCAGAAATAAAAGCAGTTCCTTTTTCAAGAATTTTTGCATCATTTGTTTGAACATGAGTATGCGTTCCCACAACCGCACTTACAAGGCCATCAAATGTGTAACCAATGCACATTTTTTCGCCTGTTGCTTCAGCATGGAAATCAACAATATGAATGCTGTCTTCACCATCAATTTCATCTAAAAGTTGTTTCAGTGAAAGGTATGGAGCAGTAACTTCTTCTTTCATAAAGGCCGTTCCAAGTAAATTAGTAACGCGTATTTTAATACCATCACATTCTTTTACAATTGAACCTTGGCCTCCAATATTTTTAATTAAATTTAGAGGTCTTACAAGAGAATCGGCATCATCTATAAAACTCAAAATACGATTTTTTCCTAAATAATGATTTCCAAGAGTAACAACATCTATACCATCATTAATTAATTCATCGTAGTGCTTTTCGATTAATCCTTTTCCGTGGGTTACATTTTCTCCATTAGCAATAGCAAAATCAATCTGATATTTTTTTATCAGTTTTTCAATATTATGTTTAATAGCATCTCGGCCTACTCTACCGACAATATCACCAAAGAAAAGTATTCTCATAATTATTTTGCTGTTTCTACTGCACGATATTCACGAATAACTGAAACTTTAATTTGACCAGGATAAGTCATTTCTGTTTCAATTTTTTCTCTAATATCACGCGCTAATTTAAATGCCGCTAAATCATCAATTTTTTCAGGTATAACCATCACGCGTACTTCGCGTCCTGATTGCATAGCATAGCATTGATAAACACCATCATAAGATTTACAAATTGTTTCAAGCTGTTCAATTCGTTTAATATAATTTTCAAGAGTTTCGCTTCTAGCACCTGGTCTTGCTGCTGAAAGAGTATCAGCGGCTTGTACTAAATTAGAAATAATATATTTAGCTGGAACATCACCATGGTGAGATTCAATAGCATTAACAACGACATCAGGTTCGCCATATTTTTTAGCTAATCTAGCGCCTAATTCAACGTGTGAACCATCTTGTTCAAAATCAACTGATTTACCAATATCATGTAAAAGACCAGCGCGCTTTGCTAAATTTTGATCAAGTCCCAACTCAGCAGCCATAATGCCCGCTAAATATGCAACTTCCATTGAATGATCATATGCGCTTTGGCCATATGAAGTACGATATTTTAAACGGCCTACATACATCAATAAATCTTTGTTAATTTTTGGAAGACCTAACTTAAAGGCCGCATCTTCTCCAGCTTTTTTAATTTGTGAATCCATTTCACTTTGGACTTTTGCGGTCACTTCTTCAATTCTTCCTGGTTGAATTCTTCCATCTTTAATAAGAATATCTAATGTGCGGCGAGCAATTTCACGTCTAATTGGATTAAAACAGCTAACAGTAATAACTTCAGGGGTGTCATCAATAATTAAATCGACACCTAAAAGTTGTTCTAATGTACGAATATTTCTTCCTTCACGGCCAATAATACGACCTTTCATTTCATCACTTGGAAGAGAAACTGTACAAACAGTTCTTTCTGTTACTGTTTCTTGAGAAAATTTACTAATAGCAAGAGAGAGCATTTCTTTAGCTTTGTCTTCAACTTCTGCTTTTGCTTCATCTTCTTTGTTTTTAATGTAAGCAGCAATTTCCATCGACATTTTGCTTTCTACACGAGCAAAAATTTCTTCACGAGCTTCTTTTACAGATAATTGAGCAACCTTTTCAAGTTCTGAAATGATTGAATCAATTTTTGATTGTAAAAGTGTTTCTTTTTTGTCACATTCTTTTAAACGTCTATTAAGCAATTCATTTTTTTCTTCAATAGCGTTTTCTTTGTTTAATAAATTAGCATCACGACGATCAATATTTTGTTCGCGTTGATTTAATTTATTTTCTTGTTGGGCATATTCTTGTTTTCTTTCGCGAATTTCTTTTTCAGCTTCTTGTTTTAATTCTGCGACAGTTTGTTTTCCGTCTAATTGAGCATTTTTTCTAATTTGTTCCGCTTTAATTTCAGCATCATGTAAGATTTTTTCAGCTTTTTTGTCAGCGGATTTTGCTTTAAAAGAAGGAACTAATTTAAAAATTAAAAAAGTTACCAAAAAGCCGAACACTAATGCAGCCGCAATTAAAACAATTGTTACCCAAGTTGGGATCGCATCCATAATGATCATAAATAAACCTCCGATATATGAAAGGTGAATTACTTTATTAAAAATAAAACACCTATTATTGTGTTTATTACCTTGTTTTAATATTTAAAAAACAACGAATTATTTAAGTTAAAGGATTAATTTATCCTAAATTTTTATAATTAATAGGTAATAAGTATCTTTCGATACGCTCATATTATAGCAACAATCTTATATCTAATCTAGACTTTATTATATAAAAAATGCGCCATCAAGACGCATTTATAATTTTTATAATTATTTTATTTTTTCAATGATTTCATTCATTAAATCAGGATGTTCTTCTAAATAGTTTTTAGCCGCATCTTTTCCGTTTGCAAATCTGTTTCCTTGATATTCAAACCATGATCCAGATTTAGTTAAAACACCTTTTTGAACGCCTATTTCTAAGATTTCACCTGTCTTATTTATTCCTTTGCCATAAATGATATCAATTTGGCAGGTTTTAAATGGAGGCGCAACTTTGTTTTTAACAATTTTCACATTAACAGTATTGCCGATAATATTTGTTCCATTTTTAATAGCTTCAGCTCTTCTTATATCAATGCGAACACTAGCATAGAATTTTAATGCTCTTCCACCAGTTGTGGTTTCTGGATTGCCATAAATAACGCCAACTTTTTCACGGAGTTGGTTAATAAAAATAACCGTACATTCGTGAGAATTTAAAATACCTGCAAGTTTACGCATTGCTTTAGACATAAGTCTAGCTTGTAAACCAACTTGATTATCGCCCATTTCTCCATCGAGTTCTTGTTGAGGAACTAAAGCAGCAACGCTATCGACAACGATAATATCAAATGCACCACTGTTAGCTAACATTTCAACAATTTCAAGCGCTTGTTCTCCACTATCAGGTTGAGACAAAATTAGTTCATCGATATCAACACCTAAGTTTTTAGCGTAAACAGGGTCGATTGAGTGTTCAGCATCAACAAATGCAGCTCTTCCGCCCTTTTTTTGTGCTTCGCTTATTGCATGCAAAGCTAATGTGGTTTTACCACTTGATTCAGGGCCATAAATTTCAATAATTCTTCCTTTTGGATATCCACCAACACCTAAAGCGGCGTCAATTAATAATGAGCCGGAAGGAATAACATCAACGTCTACTCTTGGTCTTTCGCCAAGTTTCATTACAGAACCCTTACCAAAAACATGCTCAATTTGTTTAAGCGCTTCTTCTAATGAATTATTATCTTTTTTTAAATCTTCTTTTTTCATATTTGATTCCTTTCCCCATTATTAAACAACAACCGAAAATAAAAATCTCTCTTTATGCCTCATTCATGAGACAAAATGAGACAAAAGAAGCCATTTCATCTACACACATACAACGTATGTGATTTCTATCTCCTTTGAGACTAAGTTCTTTATGAAAAATTTTATCTTTAAACGCAACAGCGATATGCGCTTCACCAACTGGTTTACCGCCAATATCAGAAGTAGGACCTGCGTTTCCTGTTACTGAAACGCAAACATCAACATTCAAAACATCTTTTCCACCTTTAGCCATTTCAATTGATACTTCTTTTGAAACAACTGAATATTGGTCAATAATTTCTTTTTTTACATTCGCTAATTTAATTTTTTCTTCAATGCAATAAGTTATTAAAGAACCTTTGTATACAGATGATGCACCAGGAATAGATGTAAAACTAGAAGCAAACATGCCTCCGGTCATAGATTCAACGCTTCCTAATGTTAAATGTTTTTCTTTTAATAATTTTAAAAGTTCTTCCATTATTAGTTATCCTTAAAAACCGATCTATTTTGAACAACATAAATGATTCCAGATATAACTGACATCAATGTTGCTAAATAAAAGAAGATATTTGAAATTTGTAAATATGAAGGCCATGAAGAATCAAAATACGAAAATGGCCAATCGTTGAGAAGTAGCATTGGAATAGCAATCATTTGAAGAACAGTTTTACATTTTCCAAAAATATTCGCAGCAATTACTTTTCCTTTTTGAACCGCGATAAGCCTTACTCCATCGACAACTAAATCTCTAGCAATCATTAAGATAACGCAAACCATTAATATTGTTAGCATATTCGAATCGTTTCTTTGCGATCGAGCGTATAACTGAGGAACAAGAATAAAAATCATCATTGAATCATTTAAGAGTTTATCCGCAATTGGATCTAAGAATTTTCCAAAAGAAGTAATTTGATTAAGCTTCCTTGCAAGATAGCCATCTAGAAAATCTGTTAAAGCAGCAATGATGAAAATAACACAATAAATTAGATAAACGAGATTAATATTTGTATTCCCGATATTTGGTGCAACAAAATCAATACAGTTTAAAACAAACATCGAGATTATTGTTAAAACAATTAGAATAATTCTTGATATTGTAATCTTATTTGGCAAATTCATATTATTTCCTTCTTTTTAGTGAGTGTCCGATCCTATAAGCCATGTTTTGTCTAGGATAATAATTTATCTATGTTTTCACATGCCGATTGGAATTGAATTCTTCCGTTCGACCTCCCCTACCAAATTTGGGTTTCTCGCTTGTGGGGTTTACCATCGTTCCACCTTGATATTTCTATCAAGCTCGTCTCTGTGGCACTTTCAGGAACATCATCATGACAATGTTTTAGATTAGTTCCGCCGTTATGCACTCCTGCATACCTAACGTTATTTTTTCCGTTAGCGCAATCACTACCATCATCTCAGATGGTGCGAGCATGGACTTTCCTCTAGCAATGCTAGCAATTATCCAGACCGGATATATTTATTTTATTTTATTTGGGTCAATACCTCTAGAATAAAGTGCTTTTTCTAATGCGTTTATTCGTTGCAATAAATCAATATTTTCACTTGTTACATTAGTTTTATCTTTAATCCCTTCAAGACGTTTTTGATATTTAGCTATCTCGACATCTTTTTTTCTTGCATCGTCTTTAAGCTTTTTTATATTGCCTTCAAGCTCAGCGATATAATCCTTTGCTTCTTTATAAAAACTTTCATAAAAACGATAATCATTAACAACTTTATCAAGGCTTGAATCAACTTGAAATGCATCATAGCCTTTAACGTTTTTGCTGAATTTTAGATTGAGCAAAGTATTGGAATCAAAATTTATTTTTTTAGCCATTATTCTCTCCGAGACGTTTTAATTATATTAAAAATTCAGATTAAAACAAATACTTTTACTTAAAATTATTTTAAAGTAATGATATAATGCAAAATAATTATGAAAGAATTAGAAAAACATATTCAAAAACGCCGTTCATTATGTTTCCTTGATTTAGAAGGAACACAATTTTCACACGAAATGATTGCTATAGGAGCTGTTAAAGTCGATTTAGCAAAAGACATGACTATTAAAAAATATCACAAAGGATTTTACACTCTTGTCAAAGCGAAAAACAAAATTGGGAAAGTTGTAACTGATTTAACACATATTACTGAAGATATGACTAAAAAAGATGGAGTTTCTTTTCGCGTTGCTATAAACGAATTAAAAAAATATCTTGGTATTAATTTTACAAAAACTCTCTTTGTGACATTTGGTTCTCATGATTTAAGAATTCTATCTCAATCTTTAGCTTATAATCTTGATGCGAGTACAGATGATGTTCATCTTATGATTAAGCACTCCTTTGATTTAAGTGATTTTATTTCAACTTTTATTAAAGATGAAAATGGAAACACTTATTCTCTTGCCAACATGTTAAAAATATTCAATGTTGATTTTAAAGGAACACAACATAACGCTTACGCTGATGCATTAAATCTTGCTTATCTATATGACGCAATGCTTCATAATAAAGCGATAATGAAAGTAGAATACAAAAAAGTTTTACAAAAAATGAGACATCTCCCATCGCCAGTTCACCAAGTAATTGCTAAATTAGCATCAGGGGAAAGTGTCTCACCAGAAGACTTTGATAAAATTGTGAGCGATTCTTTAGAATGATCAATTATCCAAACGGTAAAAAAAATCAAAATAATAAAGCACAAAAAACAATAAAACATAAGAATATTTTTAATGCCGCTAATAGAGGCATGTCTCTTGAAAGCGATATAAATGATTCTAATCAATATTATTTAGAAAAGAATTTATGTTTGATTACTAAAAGACCAACTCCAATAAATATTGTAAAAGTTGATTATAGTAAAGGCGCTAGAATTACTGATGCCTATTTTGAAAAACAATCCACTACCGACTATAACGGTATATATAAATCTAGATATATAGATTTTGAAGCAAAACAAACACAATCAACTACATCTTTTCCATTAAGCAATATACCAATTCAACAAATTAAACATCTTAAAAAAGTTATTGAATTTGGTGGTATCGCTTTTTTCATTATTCAATTTTCAAAATTAAATGAAACATATTTAGTTGACGCTAATCACATAATAGATTTTAAAGAGAAAAATGAACGCCATTCTATTCCTTATTCATTTATTAAAGAAAAAGGAAAATTAATAAAAATAGGTTACCATCCTCGTCTTGATTATTTACCAATTATTGATGAAGTTTATTTTTAAAATACAAACAAAATTTCTTTAATTCGCATTCGTTGCACAAAGGATTTTTTGCTTTACAAATATTTCTACCAAAAGATATAAGTTGATGATTGGCTAAAATGATTTTATCTTGAGGTATTATTTTTAATAATTTATTTTCGATAGTATTTATATCATCGTTTTCTAAAGCAATATTTAATCTTTTGCTAATTCTTTGAACATGCGTATCAACCGCTAAAAAAGGTAGGTGATACATTTCTGCTAGAAAACAGTTTTTTGTTTTATTTCCAACACCTGGAAAAGATAATAAAACCTCTTCGTTTAACGGAACTTTGGAATTATATTTTTCAACCAAAATCCTTGCAATTTCCTTAATATTTCTACTTTTAACATCACTCATCCCTAATCTAGAAATGCATTCTTGAATATCGTTTTTAGATGCTTTATTCAAATCATTTAATGTTGGGTATTTCTTAAAAAGAACTTCAGTTGCTTTGTTAACTGCTTTATCAGTGGTTTGAGCTGAAAGCATAATAGCAATCAAAAGTTCATAATCATTTGAATAATTTAATTCACAATGTGCATTTGGGTAAAGTTTGTTTAAATAGGTTAGTAATAAGTCAGAATTAATCATTGATCCATTTTGTTTTGGCTATTTCCATAGCTTTTTCAATATCATCATCCCAAACTTCTTTAACGTTTGAAATACCTTCTTTTTCAATATCATCTCTAGTTTTCCATTGAACTAGAAGTTTGTCTACGCTTTTAAGAGTCTTCTTTCCTTTTCTTAAAGTCTCATTAAGAGCGTTAATAATTGTCTCATCACTAAAACCATCATTTACCCATTCATTAATTAATGATAATTCTAATGGTGATAATGAACGTTTAAGTTCTCTTTCAAAAACTTCATAAATATTTGACATATATTGGCTTTTTTCTTCACTAGAAGAAATTTCTTGCTCTTTTGCGAGTGAAAGTTGAAACGCTTCATATAATTTCTTTTGAAGTGGTTTCAATGAAATTTTTGTTTTTTTGCCAATATCATAAACAAGGAAATTCTTTTCAATTAAATTGACCATGATTTTATCGAGCTCTTTTGTTGATAAATTCATTTTTAATGATAATAAATCAGGTGTAACCAATGTGTTTTTTTGACTCAAAAGATGGTCAATCATAAAAATAACCGCTAATTCGTTTTCACTAATTTTTAGCTTTTTATAATATTCAAGAAGTAAGTAGCGGAAGTCTAATGCTTCCATTTGAACGTTTGACATAATGCTTATATGTTACAAGGTTTAATTATTAAATTAAACTTTTTTTCTTATTTTCTTCATTTATTTTTTGAGGATTTAATTCATTTAACAAATTATAGTTTTCTTTTATTGCTTTTGACGAATTTGGTTCAATAATGAAATTAAGTTTTTCTTTAAATCTTTCAGCGCGTAGAATTCTTAAAGGATCTTCTTTAATTCTTTTATAGGGATCACCAATAAATCGAATTATTTTATTTTTTAAATCAGAAAGACCACCACAAAAATCATAAATTTTATAATTTTCATCTATATATATTGCATTAATAGTAAAATCTCTTCTAACAAAATCTTTTTCTAAATCCTTTGTAAAAATAATTGAACTTGGATGACGATGGTCGTTATATCCTTCTTCAATTCTTAATGTTGTTATATCAACATGATATTTATCGACTTTAAGTTTTACTGTTCCAAATCTTTCAAATGTATAGTTTGCATCTAATAAAAATTTTTTCATTTCCTTCGGCGTAGCATCAGTTACAAAATCATAATCATCAAAATTAAGACCAAGAAGGCTATCTCTTGAAGTACCGCCGATCATATAAAGTCGAAATCCATTTTTATTAAATAATTTGGCTAAGGAATCAAATGTTTCATTTCGCATATTTTTATTATATAAAAAAAGAAGCCATTATCAATCGGCTTCTTATTTCTAACATTGATTAGTTGAGTTTTGCTTTGAAGGTCTTTGAAGGTCTAAAAGCAATTGTTGAACTTGCAGGAATAACAATATGTGAACCATCAGATGGATTTGTTCCTTTACGTTCTTTGCGATCTTTTTTCTCAAAGATACCAAAACCAGAAAGCTTAACTTCTTCGCCATTTACGATTGATTTTTCAATCAAAGCGAGAAATTCGTCGACAACATTTTCCACATCTGCACGGGAAACGTCAACTTTTTCGCTAACGAGTTGCATTAATTCGGCTTTGTTCATATATATAGCTCCTTTTCTTTAAGTTTATTTTATTATACACGCTCTCGAAGTACAATTTCAATCGGTGTTCCATCAAGATTAAAAGAATTTCGCAATCTATTCTCAATATATCTCATATAAGAAAAATGCGCATATTTAGGTTTATTAACAAATAATACAAAAGTTGGAGGACAAGAATTTGCTTGATTGGCAAAATATATTTTTAGTCTTCCATGGTTGAATTCAGGGGCTTCATTCATTGTTTGAGCGTCTTGAATTACATCATTTAATAGGCTTGTTGGAACATGTGTATCATAGGCTTCATGTACCATTTTTATCATTTTATAAATATTATCAATTTTTGTTTTGTTTAAAGCTGAAACAAAAACAATTGGAGCGTAATCAATAAAAACAAATTCTTTGCGAATTTTCTTTTCAAACTCAGCTTGAGTATTTTGTTCTTTTTTAATTAAATCCCATTTATTTACAACTATAACGATTCCTTTTTTCTTTTCTACAGCATATCCAACAACATGCTTATCTTGTTCAAGAATACCTTCGTTAGCGTCAATAGCAAATAAGACAATCTCGCTTCTATCAATAGCCGCTAAAGCGCGCAAAGAAGAATATTTATCAACACCCTCGTAAATTTTTCCACGCTTTTTAAGTCCGGCAGTATCGATAACAACATAATTTTGTCCATCTTTTGTAAATGGAGTATCAACTGAATCTCTAGTTGTACCAACGATGTTAGAAACAATAACACGGTCTTTATTTAATAAAGCGTTTACTAAAGATGATTTTCCGACATTTGGACGACCAATAATTGAAAAAGTTATTGCGTCATCATATTCATCATCTTTTTTATCAGGAAGATTTTTAATAATTTTATCCAATATATCTCCAATCCCAATACCATGCTCACCACTTGTTGGAATAGGTTCTCCTAAACCTAATGAATAAAATTCACCAAGATTTGGCACCATTTCATAACTATCAATTTTATTTACCGCTAAAATAACAGGTTTTTTTGTTTTATAAAGCATTTTTGCGATAAGTCTATCGTCATTAGAAACGCCTTTTTTTCCATCAGCAATAAAAACAATAACATCCGCTTCATCTATAGCAAGTTGTGCTTGCATACGAATTTGTTCTTGAAATGGTCTATCAGCAACTTCAATTCCACCGGTATCAATGAGTCTAAATTCTTTACCGAGCCAACTTGTTGTTTCATATAAGCGGTCTCTTGTTACGCCTGGTTGATCATCAACAATTGAACGTCTTCTTCCAATGATACGATTAAAAATAGTTGACTTACCAACGTTTGGGCTTCCAATAAGTGCTACTACTCCTAATGCCATTTTATTCACCTACTTTGTCTTTAATTATTTTCAAAACAGCGTTAACAGCTTCTTCAATATTTAGTGTAGAAGTATCAAGTAAAATAGAGTCTTCAGCGGGTTTTAATGGAGCAAAAGCGCGCGAAGAGTCAATTCTATCGCGTTTTTCTACATCTGCGACAATGTCTTCATAAGTACATGGAATACCTTTTTCCATATTCTCTTTATAACGTCTATCCGCTCTTTCTTTAACGGATGCAACCATAAAAATCTTTACATCAGCATTAGGAAGAACATATGTGCCAATATCTCTACCATCCATAACAACTGATTGAGACTTAGCCATTTCTCTTTGTTGCTCAACAAGTGCTAAACGAATATCTTTATATGAGGCGATATAACTTACATTTCCGCTTACTAATGGTTCACGGATAACTCTTGTTACATCTTTTCCAGAACACATTACTTTTCCATCAGGATATAAAGTAATTTTTACTTCTGGTATTAAAGCGCAAGATGCTTTTTCATCTTTTGGGTCAACGCCTTTATCAATAACATAACTTGTAAAAGCGCGATACATAGCACCTGTATCTATATATGTATAACCTAGTTTTTTAGCAACCACTTTTGAAACGGTAGATTTCCCAGCTGCAGCAGGACCGTCAATTGCAACAACAACACGTTTGTTCATAAAATACCTCCAAAATGTAATATGGTAACCACTAATAAGGCAATTGCTAAAAGCGAATTTACACTTACCGCGGTAATAATATAAGCTAATTTCTTTTTATATTTAGAAGCTAATGGTGAAACATATTCATCCTTATCTCCTTTTTCATAAATTTGATAAGAATTCATGAGTTGATCATATGAAATTGTATTTGAGTCATTTTTATAATTTTCAACTTTGTTTTGTTCATCTATTATCTCGTTTACTCGATTAGAAGTTACAATTTTAGTTGTTAAATCAGCTTCAGAAAAAGAATTTTGAATTTCTTCACGATATTCTTTAAATTTTTCAACTCTTGTTTCCATTTTATCTCCTAACATTTATTTATTTTAATATAAATAGAGTGTTAAAT
>JBNMLE010000002.1:0-55416 GCA_050874705.1 Bacilli bacterium | reverse complement strand
ACTTTTTTCTTTATAAAACTATAATAACAATAGAAATATGAATGACGAAAAAAAGAAAAAAATAATAATCATCGGTGGAGGAATATCCGGACTAAGTGCCGGCATATTCGGCCAAAAGAATGGCTATGAAACTGAAATATTTGAAAAAAATCCTGTTGTTGGAGGATTATGTACTGGTTGGACAAGAAAAGACCATTTAATAGATGGTTGCGTTCATTGGTTGACTGGAACTGAAGAAAATACTGAAATTAACAAAACGTGGCATGATGTAAATGCTTTTAAACAAGAAGACATTATTCATGGTGATAATTTTGGAAGTGTCGAATATCAAGGAAAGGTCTACACTTTTTGGTGTGATTTAGATCGCTTTGAAAAGGAATTTGTTGATGTATCACCTAAAGATAAAAGAATGATACATAAAATGAAAAAATACATCATTAAATTTCATAAAATGCCTTTGCCTGTATTTAAGCCGATTTCATGCATGAATATCATAGATTTTATAAAAATTGGATTCACTATGATTCCATATCTTCCTTCTTATATTTATGCATCTCATATCTCACAACAAAAGTTCGCTAATAAGTTCAAATCGCCAATACTTAAATATGTATTCTCAAGAATAGTTCCCGGAGACGGAAATATATATTCCGCTCTTTACGCATATGGAACTGTTTCATTTAAAAATGGAGGAGTCCCAAAAGGTGGAAGTGTTTCTATCGTTGAAAATATGAAACAAGAATACCTTAGGTGCGGAGGTAAAATTCATTATCTTAGTGAAGTGAAACAATTAAATACAAAACAAAATAAGGTGATGAATATACAATTAAAAAATGGTGATGAATATACCGCTGACTACTATGTATCAGCAGTCGATGCTTATGAGCTTACAAGAAATTTACTTAAAAATAGACATAAAGATAACCGTATTTTAAAAAGATTTGTTCATAAAAAGAAATATCCGCTTCCATCATGTGTATATGTGTGCTTTCTAGTTGATAAAGATAAGATGAAAAATCTTAATATCACTTCTACTTATGAATTTCCGTGCTCTCCCTTAAAAGTAGGAAGAACAACAATAGATTCAATTAAAATGAGAGATTATTCCTTTGATGAGACATTTGTTGGAAACGATAATAGGGTTTTAGTTAATGTGTTGATTCATCAAAATGATAAAGATTTCTATTTTTGGAAAAGAATTAGAAAAAATTACAAAGAATACCTAAATGAAAAGAACAAAATAGGAAATAAGATCAAAGAACGCATCGAAAATCACTTTCCTTTGCTAAAAGATGAATTGGAGTTAATTGATGTTTGCACTCCTACAACATATGAAAGATACACAAATGCATATCGAGGAGCATATATGCCGTGGGCTTTTACTTCAAAAGGAAATCAATTATTTCATAGCACAAAAATTCGTGGTTTAAAAAATCTAATTTTCTCAGGACAATGGACAATTATGCCTGGAGGTCTTCCAATCGCTCTTATGAGTGGAAGATTTGCAATTCAAATTATTTCTAAAAAAGAACATAAAAAGGTTATACTTTTAAATGATAAATATAAAAAGGAGGATAAAGCCAATGATTAATAAAAAACAAGCAATCGAAATACTTAATGCCGGTTTATCAACTGGTGCAGATTTTGCTGAAATTTTTATTGAAGACAAAGTTTCTTATTCTTATTCAATTGAAAATGGCAAAGTAAATGTCGCTACAATATCGAATACCTTTGGAGCGGGTTTAAGACTTTTAAACAAGCTTCAAAGCGTTTATGGCTATACAAACGATGTTTCTTTAAAAAGTTTGTTAGAGCTTGCAACATCTCTTTCAAAATCATTCAATGAAGAAAGAAAAATAACTGTTACTGATTTAAAAGTTAAAAATATTAAAAATAAACACCCTCATTTAAAACCACACGCTGAAGTATCAAGTGAAGAAAAAATCGCTTATTTAAAAAGAGGCGATAAAGTGATGAGCGAATATGATCCAAGGATTATGCGCACACAAAGTGGTTTAAATCATTATGAAAATAACATCACCATTATCAATTCAAATGGCTTTATTTTTAAAGATAAAAAAGAAAGAGCCAGAATGTATTTAATGTGTGTTGCAAGTGAAAACGGAAAAATCGAAACCGGATTTTCAGGTCCTGGTGCATCTGCGGGATTTGAATATTTCTTAGACAAAATCAATGTAGAAGAACTTGCAAAAGAAACAGCTCAATCAGCCTTAACAATGCTTAATGCTAAAGAATGCCCAAGTGGTAAAATGCCAGTTGTTATTGGTAATGCATTCGGAGGAGTTATATTCCATGAAGCATGTGGACATAGTCTTGAAGCAACTGCGGTTGCAAAAAATAATTCAGTTTTTGCAAATAAATTAGGTAAAAAAATCGCATCTGATGTTGTTACAGCCTATGATGATGGAACTATTGTTAACGGCTGGGGTTCAAACAACATCGATGACGAAGGAAACCCAACTCAAAAAACTTTATTAATTGAAAAAGGTGTTCTTAAAAATTATTTAATTGATGATTTCAATGGAAGAAGAATGGGTATGAAAGGAAACGGCGCTTGCCGTAGAGAATCATATAAGTTCGAACCTACATCAAGAATGTCAAACACATATATCGCAAACGGAACATCTTCAGTTGATGAAATGATAAAAGCCACTAAACTTGGTTTATATGCAAAATCATTAGGTGGAGGTTCAGTTAACCCTGCTACTGGTGAATTCAATTTCAGTTGTAGCGAAGCATATATTATTCGCGATGGAAAAGTCTGTGAACCAGTTAGAGGAGCAACTCTTATTGGATCAGGGGCAGAAATATTAAAACACATTGATATGGTTGGAAATGATCTCGAAAGAGCACAAGGTATGTGTGGTTCGGTAAGTGGATCAATACCTGTTGATGTTGGCCAACCAACAATTAGAGTTGATGAAATTTTAGTAGGTGGAAACGGAGGAGAACTCAAATGAAAATAAATGATAAAAAATTCTTTGAACTTGCCAAAGCTAATGGCATAAATGTATGTGATTTTTCTTATGTTCATTCAAAATCCACAAGCGTTACAATTTATCATCACGAAATCGATAGCTTAACTGAAAGCGATTCACATAAAGTTGTTGCTAGAGGTGTTGTAAATGGAAAATTCGGTCAAGGATTTACCGAAAAAATTGATAAAAACACAATTGAATTTTTAATTAAATCTATTAAAGAAACAGCTTCTTTAATTGAAAACGATGACCCTTGCATTATTTTTTCAAACAAATGCAAATATCATAATAAAAATGTCTTTAATAAAAACACTGTTTCAGGAAAACTTGAAGATAAGATTGCTTTATTAAAAGATATTGAAAACAAATTATATGCTTTTGATAAAAGAATTACTGATGTTATGAGTGTTGGTTATGAAGAAGAATTTGATGAATCACTTCTTTCAAACTCATATGGCATTAGGCTTAAAGATAAAAAAGCAACATGTACAATATACGCTGAAGTAACCGTGAAAGATGGAGATGATATTAAAACTGGATTTAAAGTATTTTCATCTCTTGACTTCAATGATTTTAATGAAGAAGAATTTGTCAATGATGTTGCAAAAGACGCTCTTGATAAACTTGGTGCAACTCAATGTAAGAGCAAAAAATATCCAGTTGTTTTATCACAAGAATGCTTCTCAAAACTTTTAAGACCTTATCTTTCAAATGTTGATGCGGAAGAAGTGCAAAAGAATTCTTCGCTTTTCATAGGTAAACTTCATCAACCTATTGCAAGTAAAAAACTTTCAGTAGTAGAAGATAATTTACAAAAAGATATCTTCTTTGATTACCACGATGATGAATGCGTGCCTTGCACAAAGAAAGACATTATCAAAAAAGGAATTCTTGAAACATATATTTATACATTAGAAACCGCTAAAAAAGACGGTGTTGAACCTACTGGAAACGCTGTTAGAAGTGGCAAAATGAAAGCTGGTCTTTCACATCTTGTTGTGAAAAATGGCCGTAAATCATTCGACGAAATGATCGCCAATATTAAAGAAGGTGTTTATATTACATCTCTTGAAGGACTTCACGCAGGTATGAACGCCAAAAGCGGTAATTTCTCTCTCCAATCTCAAGGTTTTATGATCAGAGATGGGAAAATTGCGGAGCCATTAACACTTATTACTATTGCCGGCAATCTTGTTGATGTCTTTATGAATATTAAAGATGTTGCTAACGATTCCAAATTAATTCTTAATGGAACCACTACACCAAGTGTTTATATTAAGAAACTTGCTGTATCAGGAAAATAGTTAATTATCTTATATTAAAAGGCAGCTTCGGCTGCTTTTTAATTTTTAAAATGTGCTATTCTTATGTTTTTCCGTTTTATGAACAATTATGATATAATGATTTTGGCTAGATGTGCTTCAGCATATCTCTAATCACAACCACTGCAATGGTTGTGATTTTTTAGTTCAATAATTTATTTAACAACTGTTGATTCTTTTGCGTGATTCGCAATGAACTAATTTGTTGTATTGATAGTTTCTAATTTTCCTAATTCTTTTAAAAACCTTATATGTTTCTTTGGATCTGTGAAATCGTATTCGTTAAGACTAATAATTTTTGAACTATAAAGACAATCAAAATATAAATCAATAAAACGATCCGAAGGTGAATCAAAACGCTTGTCCAATTTATCGTTTGTTAGTTTATCTAATTCTAATTTTTTGTATAGAAGCGCTAAAAAAGGGTAAGGATTTTTTACACAACAATTGCGAAAATCATACATATATAAGCAGGCGGTGAAATTATAAGCGTCTTTCCTATTTTTTATATTGTTTTTTAAAAATTTAGTCCATTCAGATAAAATGAATTCCCATCCATAGGTTGAAATTAATTTCTGCACGATTTTAATTTTGTTTGCACTGTCTTTTTTATAATCTTCTAAGAACAATTCATAATTTAAGTTATAGCTGTAGTTAGTTTTATTCATAATATTAAAATTATTATATTTTCAATCGTTTTACCAATGTAATTTTTTTATTAAAACTTATCCAATATCAAACTGGTATTTACACAACTTCAAACTTTTATCTTTTTAACAAAATACCAAGTCGTTTTTCCATGCACAAGAACAAATATCTTCAATAATGGTTATATTAACTACATTTTTTCAACATTCATCAGCTAAAGACGCACAATCTCCAACGTAATCAAAACATTTGTTAATTCGGTTAAAATAATAAAAATTAAAGCATAAGTGCACCTTAAAAAGTGCTTTCTAAAATTTTTAAATAACAATTTTTTATAGGTGCCGTGATTTAATATGATAAAAATCTAGAACGAGCGCGCAATATAAAAGCGCACCATTAAGATGCGCTTCTTTTACTTTCGAATCAATTTATTTTTTGATATAAAGAATACCGATTGTTCCAAAACCGCAGTGAGATGAGACAACGCATCCCGCTCTTGTAATGGAAATTATGTTTGGATCAACTAATTTAGCAACTTCATTATATAAATAATCTAAATCTTCTTTATTAACACCAGCATGAGTAATCATGACATGATCAAAATCAATATTTGGAAGATCGTTTTTAAGTTCATCGAGCATTTCTTGATATGCTTTTTTGATTGGACCACGTGGTTTTTTCTCAACGATTAATTTTCCGTCTTTCATTATTAGAATTGGATGGATGTGAAGAAGATGACCAAATAAAGCAACAATTGCAGAACATCTTCCACCTTTGCGCATATAATCTAGTCTATCAAGGACAAATTTTGCCGATAATTTCGCGGCTAATGGTTGAACTTCTTCATAGATTTCTTTTGCTGATTTTCCTTCATCTCTTAATTTAGCCATTTTAAGAGCAAGTAACCCGCTTCCTGAAGATAACGAATTTGAATCAACTGCATAGCATCTTCCTTCTGGAAGTTCATTAATAGCAATTTGGAAATTTTGATATGTTGTAGATAATTTAGAACCAATTCCAACATAAACAACATCATATCCATCGTTTATATATTTTTCTAAAAATTCTTTGAAAACTGCTGGACTAATTGCCGCTGTTGAAGGAAGAGGTGCTCCATTTTTAACTTTCTCGTAAACCTCATCTGGCATAATGTCCACTGAATCTTTATAAGTTTCTTCTCCGAAATTTACATTAAGTGGAATAATTTTAATATCATATTTTTCAAGCAATTCTTTTGATAAATCGACAGTTGAGTCCGCTAATACAATTACTTTATTCATATTATTAAATAACAATCCTTTCAGCCTAAGCTTTCTTTATTATAAGTTAAAAAATAATCTATAAAAAGTTAAATAATTATTTAATTGTCTATTAAAAATGATAAAATCAATTTTAACGGAGGTTTCTATGAAAAAGAACAAAAACAAAAAAGGCGCTAAATTATGGGCCGAATTTAAAGCTTTTATCTCGCGCGGCAACGTTCTTGATCTCGCTGTTGGTGTTGTCATAGGCGGCGCCTTTAGTGCAATTGTAAACGCTGTTGTAAAAATGTTAATCAGTGTATGTACATGGGGTGTTCCTGGTGGAATTACCGGCTTAATTACTATTCTTCCTGCTATTAATGATAGTCAAAAAGGATATGAAGGACTTGGATTGAGCGCCACATATTCAGCACATGATTTCCTTGCATTAGAAGATTATGCAAAATACAAAGACATGTATGTTACATATGGAAGCACGTATGTCTATAAAGGTTTAGCGGTCATCGATTGGGGAACATTAATTAATGCTGTTATAAGCTTTCTAATTATTGCAATTGTGTTATTTACAATCATCAAAGTAACAAACACATTAAAACAAAAGAAAGCAGATATGGATGCTAAATTGCTTGAAGAATATTACAAAAAACATCCAGAAGAAAGACCTGCACCAGTTGTGCCTGGTAAACCTGCTCCAACAGAAGCTGAACTTCTCACTCAAATTAGAGACTTATTAAAAGAACAACAAACTAAACAACAATGACAGTTATTGAAAAAATCGATTATTTAATAAAATATTTAGATCTTTCAGAAAGAAAGTTTTCTAAAGTTTATCGCATTCGTAAAAACATTATTAAAAAATGGCGACTTGGTCAAGCAATACCAAAACCAGAAAATGTGAAGTATTTGTGCGAACAATTTAATTTATCAGTCCAAGATTTTCTTGATGATAATTCTTCAATTAATGTTCAAGGGTGCTACGCTGATGAACACAAATGTGTTGGACAAATCAGCCCAAACCCTGTAGAAGGTATAAGTGAAGACTATCCGGTTGAAGATAATTTTAGATACGAAGAAAAAGATTAATTTAATAACATAATTAAAACCTCTCATTTCACACTATGAGAGGTTTTTTGTTATTTTGTTTCTATTTCTTTTTTATATTCAGGATGCAATGTAAATATTTTATCAAGAGCATCGTTATATAATTGATTTTCAATTTTTGCACGACTTGCAAGAGCGCGTTTTAACGCTTTTGCTTTTTTCGTATTTGCGTATTCTACTTCTCCAACTGATTCATCAAGAACACCAGCGATAAGAACATACGCTCTAAGGGATTCCATTGAAACATCGTTTGAAATAAAGCGACGGAGTTTATCATCAATTTGTTCGTCGTAATATTTACGTACTTCTTCAATTGGTTCAGTCAAAATCTTAATATAAAGTTTTTGAGCCATTAAACGATTATATGTTGTGCGAGAAATTTTCTCTGGTTCAACAGTCATCATATCAATGAGTTTCATCGCTTCTTGATATTCTTTTTTTGAAAGATAATTATAAACAGTCATCAAGTTCATAGAAGCAGTAAAATCTGTTACTTCTTCAAAGACTTTTACATTATCAACTTCTTTTCCTTCTCTTTGGAGATTTTCTACACGCATTAATTCGTTATATGCTTCAACATTTACTTTTTTTGAAATGAGAGTTAAGCGATATCCATCAGTCATTGAATCAAGACGGACAGGAACAAAATTATATAAAGCAATCATCGATGAAATAGCAATTAAGATAACACTTATTAAAGCAAGCATTGGTAATGGCGAACCATTTTCATTTACTTTCTCAATACCCACCGAATATAAAACAATGCAAACAATAAGTTCAATTAAATACATAAGTAAAGGCAACCAAACATATGCTTTAGGATTGGCTTTTTCGCTTTTAGGAGCCAAGATAGTTTCACCAGTTAAACCATCGAATGATTTAAATCCGAATTTTGTTTTTCCTTCTTTTTTGTAAAAACAAAGACCAAACACATTAAATGAAACAATTGAATAACCTCCAATAAGTCCACCTAAAACATGGCCTATTTCAAGTCCAAATGCATTAACTACAAGTCCTGCAAGGATAATTAAAAACGCAAACAAGAACGAATTCATAGGCAAGCTACGAATACTTGAGAATGTTGATCTTATTAATGTAAAGCCTAAAACAAGGGCTAAAGCGATCATCAATAGATAAACAATAAAGCTTGCAATATCTTCTTTTTTCATAAATTTTCCTCCTAAATTAGAGATGACAATATTTTTATGATGTCATCTTTTCCAAGCGGTTTGATTGACGAATAGCCAATCAAACGTGTGCTATTCTCAGTAATCATATTTGCTAAAATAGGAATATCTTTTTTATTAATACCCACTTCTTTAAGCGATGTAGGCATGCCAATATTTTTGAAGAAATCTCTTAAATATTGTATTCCAATTCTAGCACTTTCATCTTTATTAACAAAGTGAAGATTAAATATTTCTTCACCAAATTTTGCAAATTTATCAACATCTAATTTATAGACATAATTCATCCATCCAGGAATAAGAATTGCAAGTCCTGCTCCGTGTGCAATTGTCGGTTTATATGCACTTAAAGCATGTTCCATTGCGTGAACGCTCATAACATATTTCTTGCCAAGGCTTGTAAGTCCATTATGAGAATAAGATCCGCATAGCATCATAAGCGCTCTTGCATCATAATTGTTTGGGTTTTCAAGACATCCTTTTCCACTTTTTATTGTATTTTTAATTATCGCTAATGCTATATCATCAGAAAATTCATATTCGAAGCTAGGACAAAAATATCTTTCAAGTGAATGCGAAATAATATCAACTATACCGCATGCAGTTTGATATTTATTTACAGAGAATGTTAGTTCTGGATTCATAATTGCAAACATTGGACGCATTAAATCGCTTCTAAATCCGCTTTTAACGCCTAATGCATCGTTTTGAATGACAGATGTAGAAGAAAGTTCGCTCCCACTAGCGGACAACGTTAAAATAACACCGATTGGTAAAACTTTTGTAGGAACAGCTTTATGAAGATTAAAATCGAAAGCATCTCCTTGATAATAATAACCTGCCGCTATTGCTTTTGCGGTATCAATAACTGAGCCACCACCAACTGCTAATACAAAATCAACATTATTGTTTCTGGCGATTTCAATACCTTTATTAACATCGATATTATTTGGGTTTGGTCTTATGCCTGATAATTCAAAATATTCCCCTTTTGCGGTTTTTATTTGTTCAATCACCTTATCATAAAGCCCAATTTTCTTTATTGAACCACCACCATATACAAATAATATTCGTTTAAAATTGTTTTCTAAAAGAATATTAGCCAAGTTACTTTCTTGGTTTTTCCCAAAATATATTTTTGTTGGGGATACAAATGTAAAATTAATCATTTTAATGCCTTCATTTCTTTTGGATAAACATCAATAATATAATTCCAAAGTAGTGTTAATCTTTTTTGTAGATGAGTTTGTCTTTCTTTTCTTTTGCTAGATATCCAAAAAACAATTTCACTAGAGAATAAAGATGATATATATCTAATAACGCATGTAAGTTGACTTTGATTAATAGATTCTTCTTTTTTAGTTGTTTTAAAATATTGAGTTGTTTTTTGGCTAAAATATGAATACATGAAATTCAATAAGTTTCCTTCAGCAAAAGAACTCGAAACCGCAAATAAGAAGCTAAAATTTAAATTTATATATGCAATTAATGGCTTGATTATGTTTTCAAAATCTAATGTTTTTGTTCCATAACCAATTCTTTCTTTCAAAAAGATTGATTCAATAACATCAGATAGGTCTCGATAATGATAATAAAATGTTTGTCTATTAGATTTTATTGCATTTGAAAGCATCACCACATTGATTTCATCAAGAGGTGTTGTTTTCATTAATTTCTTTAATCCTTGACGATATTTTTCTTCAATTTTCATAATTTTGTTAATTCTTTAGCAATGCTAGATCCTAACTTTGCGTTGTTCAAAACAAGTTTAATATTGGATTCAAGGGAATCACCGCCAGTAAGTTCAACAATTGTTTTTAATAAGAACGGGGTAACGTCCTTACCTTCAATATTATTTTCTTTGGCCATTTGTAAGGCTTTCTCTATTGCGTTATTTATCGCTTCGCTATCCATTGCATATTCTTCAGGAATTGGATTTGCAACAAGAATTCCACCATCAAGATGATTTATTCTTTTTTGATATATAATTTCTGCGATTTCTTTTGGCGAATTTACTACATTTTCCATTTTAATCCCTGATTTACGGGTATAAAAATCAGCAAATTCATCAGTTTGATAACTTAAGACAGGAACTCCTTTTGTTTCAAGTATTTCAAGAGTTAGTTTTAAATCTAATATTGCTTTAACACCAGCGGAAACCACAGTTACATTAGTTCTTCCAAGTTCTTCAAGATCGCAAGAAATATCAAATGTTTTTTGTGCTTCACGGTGAGCACCACCAACACCACCTGTAACAAATATTTCAATACCGGCTTGTTGAGCAAGAATCATTGTTGCAGCAACAGTTGTTGCACCCCACAATTTTTTGGCATAAACAATTGGTAAATCTCTTCTAGATACTTTGCGAATGCCTTTTCTTTTTCCAAATTCTTCAATTTCATCTGGGCTCATTCCAATAATTGGTTCACCATCGATGATTCCGATTGTAGCGGGAATTGCACCATTGTCACGTATTGTTTTTTCAACAAGAAGTGCTGTTTCAACATTTTTTGGATAAGGCATTCCGTGTGAAATAATTGTCGATTCAAGAGCGACAACAGGTTGATTGTTTTTTAATGCTTTTATTACTTCATTAGATATTTTCATTTTGTGCTCCTTTTTTTCTCAATATTTTTTTAGCTATAAAATCTATTAAAAAATATGTTGGTAAGGCAATTAATAAAACAACTAATAATAGCCACCAATTATTTGCTGTAATAAGTGAATAATTTATTTCAAAGAAACTATTTGAAAGTAAGCATGAATCAATGACAAAGAATATA
The DNA here is from genome assembly GCA_050874705.1 of Bacilli bacterium. GTDB lineage: Bacteria > Bacillota_I > Bacilli_A > RFN20 > CAG-826 > Fiminaster. The sequence goes on along the minus strand of JBNMLE010000002.1, from coordinate 44,114 downwards.
CAAATTAATGAAAGAATAGCTATTGAAAGAATTAATCTATATTTATCAAAAGGAATCGAAATAATAACCAGTGTATAGAACGAAATAACAGTGAAAGTAATTATCGCCATCGTTCTTGCTGTTTCATAATCAATAAATGATGGGAATAATAAATGAATTCCAAATAAAATAAATACAAATAATAATTGCGTAATAGCGCCAGGAACAGATTTACTAATAATATTTTCGATAAATGTATTTTTGATTTTTTCGTTATTAGGTTGAAGTGATAAGAAGAATGAAGCAAAGCCAATAGTTAGTAACTCCCAAATATACATATTGTTAGTTATAAATGGATATTTCAAAGAATTATCAACCCATGACCCAATCAAGAACACAAGTGTTAATACCATTGCAAAGAATGTTTTTATTAAGAAAATAGAACAAGATCTTTGAAGATTGTTAATGACACGTCTTCCTTCTTCAACGACATTTGGAAGAGATGAGAAATTAGAATCAAGCGTTACTAAGTGAGCAATAGCTCTTGCAGCTTCACTTCCACTTGCCATAGCAATTGAACAATCCGCAGCATGTAACGCTAAAATATCATTTACACCATCTCCTGTCATCCCAACAACATGTTTTTTCTTTTGAAGCGCAAGCACAATTCTTTCTTTTTGTTCTGGAGATACTCTTCCAAAAACAGTATATTGTTCAACAAGTTCATCAATTTCATCTAACCCAATGTTTTCCATTGAAAGATATTTATCAGCGTTTTCTACGCCGACTTTTTTTGCAATAGAAGAAACACTTAGTGGATTATCACCTGAAATAATTTTTATATTCACTCCATTATTTTTAAACCATTCAATGTTTGAAACAGCATCTTCTTTAATGTGGTCTTCTAAAACAATAAGGGCAACAGGTTCAAGAGCAGGAAGTTCTTCATCAATTTTTATGCTATGCTTGCACGAACATAAAAGAAGAACTCTATCACCATTTTCTTCATGTTTTTTAGCTTCGCTTTCTATATTTTGATTGTCTTTTAATAAGAATTCTTTAGCGCCTAACACGAATGTTCTTCCATCTTTTAATGAAACAGAAGAGTATTTGCGCTTACTATTAAATGGAACAGAAGAACTAGCTTCAAGAAGTTTTTGATTTAATAAAGAGGACTTTATCGCGTTCGCGGTAACATTGTTGTCGTTTGTGGTTGTTACTAATGTTAAAAGTACATTTTTAATATCCTCGACTTTATTGTTTCCAAAAGTAACAATGTCTTTAAGAACCATTTGACCATCAGTTAGTGTGCCCGTTTTATCAAAACATAAAGTATCAACTCTAGCCAATGTTTCAATGCAGTATAATTCTTGAACAAGCATTCTTTTTTTGGCAAGTCTAATCACGCCAACAGCAAGGGTAAGAGATGTAAGTAAAAACATGCCTGTAGGAATCATAGAAACCATTGATCCTGAAAAGGATAATACTGTTTCTGAATAATTGTTCTCAAAAGCTTTATTAACTATATATGTAACAATTGTCACTGTCCCTAAAGTTAAAACAACAATTGCAATAATTCTAAACAAACCATTAATTGAATTTAAAATTTCAGATTTTGGTCGTTTGAAACCTTTCGCTTTTTCTTCAAGAGATTCTGCGTAATTATTTTTCCCAACTCTTTCTACAACAACTTTTGCTTGCCCACTTGTAACAAACGAACCAGAATATAATAAATCGCCTGGTTTTTTCAAAATGTTTTTGGATTCTCCGGTAATTAAAGCTTCATTTACTTCAATATTGCCTTCTTTAACAATTGAATCCGCGACGATTTGGTTACCGCTTTCCAAAATAACAACATCGCTTAAAACGAGCTCATTGCTATCTATGTCTATTATCTTTCCGTTTCTAATTACACGGACTTTTGGATTAGAAATTAATTTTAATTTATCGCTTTGTCTTCTTGCTCTAATATCTTGGAAAAGTCCGATTGAAATGTTAATAATAAGCAGATATATAAAGGCATAATTCCTTGGATCAAATCCTGCAGTAAGCATAAAAATGAAGATGGCAAATAAAAGCAAATTAAAGAAGTTAAATACATTATCAAAAACTATTTTGAAATATGATTTTGTTACCTTTTTTGATGTTTTATTTGAAAATCCTTCATCTTTTCTTTTTTGAACTTGTTCGTCAGTTAAGCCTCTTGTTAAATCACATTCAATTGGAGAAGGATTATTTTTTACATGTTTGCTTTCTTTATGTTTCATAAACACTATTTATTAGTATAATAAAAATTCATACAATGTAAAACTTTTTCAATTTTTATTAGACTAATTCAATACTTATAATTTTTTCTTACTATTTCTTTTCTCTTTGAAAAAATTAGTAATGATTTCAGAACATTGTTCTTCAAGGATTCCCCCAACAACTTCTGGATAATGATTTAGGCCAGGAACATTATATAAATTGTATGTTGTTCCTAACGCTCCACCTTTAAAATCTTTTGCGCCATAAACAACTTTTTTAATTCTTGCCCAAAGTATCGTTCCGGCACACATTGAACATGGCTCAACAGTGACATAAATTGTTGTGTTTTCTAGTCTCCATGATTTTTTCTTTTTGCACGCTTTTCTTATTGTGTTTATTTCTGCATGCGATGTTGGATCAAAAGAAGTTTCTCTTAAATTATGACCTTTTGCGATGATTTTTCCGTTTTCAACTAAAACGGCTCCAATAGGAACTTCGTCTTTCTCTTTAGCTTTCAAAGCTTCTTTGAGAGCGATTTTCATATAATGTTCATCGATATTTTTCATAATACAAATAAACCACCGCACATAATTTATCTACTTAAGGCTGCTATATTCCTATCCTGACCTGGTTCATAGCAAATTATCGCGATGGCTTAATTATTCTATCACTTATTAATTGTCTTTTGAAATATCAATTAATATATTTGAATATTCGGTGAAAAACAATTGCGTTCTAATATTAAACTATTCGTGGCAACTTCTTTTATCTTTCTTTTTTCATACTTTACGAAACTTGCAAAATAAAAAGGCCAACAAAGGCCTTTTATCTATCAAATAAATTAAACTTATTATTTTTTAATTGGTTTAATGTATTCAAGACCACCCATGTATGGACGTAAGACTTCTGGAATCTTGATGCTTCCATCTGGTTGTTGCATTTGCTCAACCATGGCAGGGAAAATTCTTGATGTTGCAAGACCGGAACCATTTAATGTATGAGCGTATTTAACTTTTCCAGTCTTTTTATCGCGGTAACGGATCATTCCACGACGAGCTTGATAATCATGTGCTGTAGAAACAGAAGATACTTCTTTATAAATACCAACGCTTGGAATATAAACTTCAATATCGTATGTTCTAGCCATTGAAGCGGAAATATCACCACTTGCTAATTTGCTTACGCGGAATGTTAATCCGAGCTTTTCAACAAGTGAGCATGCTTTTTTAACAAGTTCTTCAAATGCTGGCATATCGCCTTCTTCAGTTGTGTATTGGAACATCTCGATTTTGTTAAATTGATATCCTCTAATCATTCCACGTTCTTCTGTTCTATATGCGCCTGCTTCTTTTCTATAACATGGAGTATAAGCAAAGTATTTCTTAGGAAGTTCATCTTCCGATAAAATTTCATCTCTGTGGAAGTTCACAAGAGCGGTTTCTGCGGTTGGAAGAATGAATTTACGAGGAGTTACATTTTCAAGTGAGAAAACATCATCGATGAATTTTGGGAATTGACCAGCAACATATCCTGATTCGTAGTTCAAAATATGTGGAGGAAGCATAAACATATAACCATCTTTAAGATGTTCGCTGATGAAGAAATTCAAAAGAGCCCATTCAAGTTGCGCGCCAAGACCTGTATAAACCCATGTTCCGTGTCCGGACATTTTAGCGGCTCTTTCATAATCAATTAATCCAAGAGATTCACAAAGTTCGACATGGTTTTTGATTGGGAAATCAAATTTATTTGGCTCACCAAATTGATGAATAACTTTATTGTTTTCTTTTTCGCCAGGAAGTAAATCATCATCTGGAATATTTGGAAGAGGCATGAGGAAATTTTTAATATCTTCTTCTATTTTTGCTAATTCTTCTTCGCTTGCTTTTGCATCAGCCATAATTTGTTTGACTTTTGCAAAGATTTCATTAACATCTCCGCCGGCTTTTTTCACTTGTGGAACCATCGCAGATAATTTGTTTCTTTCTGCTTTTGCGTTTTCGACATTGACTAGAAGTTCTTTTCTTCTATCTACCATTTTCAAAAATGGTTTGAAATCAACGATGCATCCTTTTTTTGCTAATTTTTCAGCAATAAGATTAGGGTTTTCAATTATTAATTTTTGATCGATCATTGTTTTGTCTCCCTTATGATTTTTTCATAAACGTTTATTAATTGTTTGCCTAAGACTTCTATTGAATTGTCTATAGCAAATTTATATCCGTCATCGATTTTATATTCTAATTCATTATTAATAAGTTGGTTAATAATTTTAGAAATTTCTTGTTCGTCTTCCCCAACATAAGCTTTTGCTTCTTCAACATATTCTTGATTCATTTGTAATGGTGACAATGCGACAATTTGAGTTTTGCTAGCCATCACTTCTAGAAGCAATAACGGGGAATGATAATTGTTGTCTAACAATAAATATATGAATGCGTTTTTTAACATCGAACAATATAGTTCGCTATCTATTAAAGGACATAATTTCAAATTAGAAGGTATATCTTTTGAAATATTTATTGTTAAGTTGTTTTTTGTTGGTGAGAAATGGAAAAACAAAATATTTGGACACTGTTTTGCGATAGAAATTAATTTCTTTATTAGATTTTTATCATCTGATGTAGAAATGGAAACAGCGTATTTTTTATTTTTCGCAACTTGATAATAGTTATAAAAAATATCTTCTTTAAAATCGTTGTGCTTTTCAAATCTAGATAAATTCACCCCAGGTGTTACTATTTCTATTTTTGTTCTAACGCCGTTATTTGTTAGATATTTTTTTGATATTGCATCACTTACCAACACGCAATTAACTTTATTTAATACTCTCAGAGCTTTTTGTGAAAGAGATGAGGGCTGACTTCTTGTTAAAGTTCTCGCACAATCATCGCTTTCACAATATAAAGCAGAGAATATTACTGGAATTTTTGATTCTAGAGCATCATTGATTTTGACCTCATCGTTTATAGATATAAAATGAATAATATCATATGTATCAACGATAGATTTTGAATAAGAAATGTTATTAACTTCTAAGGCGTTTTTAATGTTTTTTCTTAATCTTACACCTTCGAAATTGTCGTTTCTTATTTTTGGTTCAAAATAGATGCATGGTTTCATTTTTATTCAGTTTTTCGGTGTTTTCTTCGTTTTGTTCTTCGTTTGCTGGAGTTTCTTCCTCTTCTCCTGAGATATCTTCATGAGGAATAATTGTGATAGAAGAAACGCGTTGTTTTTCATCATCTAAACGAATAACACGAACGCCTTGTGTGTTACGTCCAACGATATTGATTTGTTGAAGCGGCATACGAATGACAGTACCACCATTGGTGATCATCATTAAATCTTCGTCGCCTTTAACAGCACGCATTGCGACAATGCGGCCGTTTTTAGATGTTGCATTGAGCGTTATAACACCTTTTGCGCCTCTATGGGATTCTCTATAATCGGCAAGCGGAGACATCTTTCCATAGCCGTATAAAGTGATAACAAGAATATTGTCACCTTCAAGAGATGTCGTTAATCCAATTAACGATGAACCATCATCAAGGTCCATACCTTTAACACCAGCGGCTGTACGTCCAATTGGTCTTACATCATTTTCATTGAATTTGACCATTTTGCCTTTGCTTGAAGCAAGTCCGATTAAACAATTTCCATCAGTGCGTTTGACGTCAAGAAGTTGGTCGCCTTCTTTAAGAAGAATTGCGATTTTACCATTTTTTCTGATGGATTCGAATTCAGTTAAAGAAGTTCTCTTAACAATACCTTGCTTTGTTGCAAAGAATAAATAATGTTCTGGGTGATAATCATCAAGTGAAATAATCGACATGATTTTTTCACCTTTTTCAAGATTTAATAAGTTTTGGATTGGAAGACCTTTAGAAGTGCGGCTTTCTTCAGGAATCATATATCCTCTTAAGCGATAAACACGACCTAAGCTAGAGAAGAATAAAATGTCTGTATGGGTTTTTGTATGAACCATTAAATTGACACTATCTTCACCATTTGTGGACATTCCACGAACGCCTCTACCACCACGATGTTGTGTGCGGAATGTTTCTGTAGACATTCTCTTAACATAGTTATTTGTTGATAAAACGATAACAATGTTCTTTTGTGGGATTAAATCTTCGTCTTCAATTGTTGCGGCTGAATCACTAATTTCAGTAATACGATCATCCGCGTATTTGTTTTTAATTTCTGTAAGTTCTTCAACAACAACATTTGTTAAGCTTTCACGTGATTCAAGAATTGCGTGATATTTGGCAATATTTGCTTCGAGATTTTTCTTTTCTTCAAGAAGTTTGTTTTCTTCTAGACCTGTTAAACGGCGAAGTGTCATTGCTAAAATAGCTTGAGTTTGTGGTTCTGTAAAACCATATTTTTCCATTAATGTATGTGCTGCATCTTCTGGTGTATCAGCGGCACGAATATCCTTAATAATTTCATCAATGTGTTCTGTGGCTTTTAATAAACCATCAACAATGTGAAGTCTAGCTTCATCTTGTTTTAATAAGAATTTTGTTCTTCTTTCAACGACATTAATTTGGAAATCAAGATAATGGAGTAAGATTTGGTTAATTGGAAGAATCTTTGGTGCTCCATCAACAAGTGAAAGCATAATAATACCCATACTTGTTTGGAGTTGTGTCAATTTGTAAAGTTGATTTAAGACAACTTCAGGAATTGAGTCGTGACGAACATCGATTACAACACGAACTTTTCCTTTGCTGGATTCATCGCGGATATCAGTAATTCCTTCAACAACTTTATCTCTAACAAGGTGAGCAATGCTTTCAACAAGTGTTGCTTTGTTAACTTGATAAGGTATTTCTGTAACAATAATTTGTTTTTTACCTGTATGTTCATTTTCTTTTATTTCCGCGCGCGAGCGTATAATAATTGAACCTGTGCCGGTTTCATAAGCGTCTTTGATTCCTGAACGACCCAAGATAATTGCACCTGTTGGGAAATCTGGACCAAATAAATAATTGGTCATAATTTCAGTTGGTGTTAACTCTGGGTTTTTAGCAAGAGCAATTACTGCATCAATTGTTTCTCCAAGGTTATGTGTTGGAATATAAGTTGCCATACCAACAGCAATACCGTTAGAACCATTAACTAAAAGGTTTGGAAATCTTGATGGAAGAACGGAAGGTTCGACTTCGGTTCCATCGTAGTTGTCAACAAAATCAATGGTATCGTTTTTAATATCGCGAACCATTTCTGTTGCAAGTTTAGTCATTCTTGCTTCTGTATAACGCATAGCAGCTGGTTCATCACCATCAACAGAACCAAAGTTACCATGACCATCGACTAATGGATAGCGCATTGCAAATGGTTGCGCAAGTCTAACAAGTGTTGAATAAATTGCGGCATCGCCGTGTGGGTGGAATTTACCCATGACGTCACCAACAATACGTGCACATTTCTTGTAAGGAGATCCAGGTAAAATACCTGTAATAAACATATCGTAAATAACACGACGGTGAACTGGTTTGCAACCATCGCGAATATCTGGAATTGCACGTGAGACAATAACAGACATTGCATAATCTAAGAAGGAATTGCGGACTTCTTTGCTTAAATCTGTGTCTCTTAAGCCTGGTACGATACCTTCTTCAATTTCTTCGAGTTTGTTTTCGTCAACAGGTGTGTCGTCATTATTATTAACAACATCATCAATTTTCTTTTCTTCGTCTGACATAGTAAAAATCTCCTTTCATTAAATGTCGAGGTTTTTAACAAATTTGGCGTTTTTGTGGATGAATTCTTTACGTGGTAAAACTTCATCACCCATCAAATCTGTAAATACTTTATCCGCTTCAATAGCGTCGCTTAATTTAACTCTAAGCATTTTACGAGCTTTAGGATCCATTGTTGTTTCCCAAAGTTGTTCGGCATCCATTTCACCAAGACCTTTGTAGCGTTGGAATGGATATCCTGGTTTGAGGTTTAATTGTTTTTTAAGAACTTCAAGTTGTTCATCGTTATATGCATAATATTGTTTTCCATGATATTCAACTTTATATAAAGGTGGTTGAGCAATATAGACATAACCTTGTTCAATAAGTTCTTTCATATAACGATAGAAGAATGTTAAAAGAAGGATACGAATATGGCTTCCATCAACATCAGCATCGGTCATAATAACAATTTTATGATAACGAATTTTTTCGATATTAAATTCTGGGTCAACGCCCGCTCCAATGGCGGTAATCATATTGCCAATTTCAGCGTTTGCAAAGGCTTTATCAATTGTTGCTTTTTCGACGTTAAGAATTTTACCTCTTAAAGGTAAAATGGCTTGTGTTTCTCTATCACGTCCGTTTTTAGCTGAACCACCAGCGGAGTTACCTTCGACGATATATAATTCACAAATCGAAGGATCTTTGCTTGAACAATCCGCTAATTTTCCAGGTAATGTTGTTAATTCAAGACCTGTGTTACGTCTAACTGATTCACGAGCATTTTTTGCAGCCACACGAGCTTTCGCAGCCATTGCAATTTTGCCCATAATGATATCGGCGGTTTTTGGATTTTCAAGCAAGAATTTCTTTAAGTGCTCGCCAACGACTTGAGAAACAATTTTTCTAACTTCGCTGTTACCAAGTTTTGTTTTTGTTTGACCTTCGTATTGAGGGTTTGGATGCTTAATTGAAATGATGCATGTTAAACCTTCTAAAAGGTCGCTTGTTTCAAAATCGTCTTGTTCTTCTTTTAAGAATTTATGTGAACGAGCATAATCGTTTAAAACACGCCTAATAGCAAGACGGAAACCTTCTTCATGAGTACCACCTTCGTGAGTGTGAATATTATTACAGAAAGAGAATACTGTTGCGTTATAAGATTCGTTATATTGCATCGCTACTTCGCAAGTAATGTGAGTGTTCATTTCTTCATAAACGCCACGTCCTTCGCAATATATAACTTCTTCCATAATAGGGCCTTTATTTGCATTTATGTCTTTGACATATTGAATAATTCCGCCCTTATAGCAGTATGTTTCAGTTAATCTTGTGTCGCCACGATCATCATTAACAACAATTTCAACACCTTTGTTTAAATAAGCCATTTGTTTTAAGTGGTCACAAATGACATCAAAACTATATTCTGTTGTTTCAGTGAAAATTGTATCATCTGGTTTAAATGTAACAGTTGTTCCGCTGTCTGAACAATCACCGATGCGTTTTAAATGGTCAAGTGGTTTACCACCTCTACCAAATTTGATGTAGTAAATGCCACCATTTTTATGAACTGTGACTTCTAACCATTCAGAAAGAGCGTTAACAACAGATGCGCCAACACCATGAAGTCCACCGGAGACTTTATATCCACCAGATGCGCCGAATTTACCACCAGCGTGTAGGATAGTGAAAACTGTTTCAACGCCTGAGAGACCAGATTTAGCAACAGTATCAACAGGAATACCACGTCCATTATCTACGACAGTAATTGTGTTGCCTTTGTTGATTGTAACAATGATTTTATTACAATATCCAGCAAGCGCTTCGTCGATTGAGTTATCGACAATTTCCCAAACTAAGTGATGTAGACCTGCAGCCGCTGTTGTACCAATGTACATACCAGGACGCTTTCTAACAGCCTCTAGTCCTTCGAGAACTTGAATGTTGGTCGCGGTATAACTTTCGTCAGCGCGATCTTCTTTTTCATCAATTGGAACATCCACCTCAATAGAATCGTCTACTTGAGATGCGAGGTTTTCTTTTTCTTCCATTAAGCATTCCTCCTTGTTACTGTATGCTCTTTAACTTCATAAACTGAAGCATTTTTAACTTTTGTGTTTACCGAAGTAATGAACACCTGTTCAAACTTCCTTAAGAAAGCGAGAAGTCTTTCTTGTCTATTCTTGTCGAGTTCGCTCATCACATCATCAAGAACCACGATTGGTCTTTCTGATTTGTTCTCGATCAAGAAGTAAGGTGCTAGTTTTAGCGATATTACCGCTACCCTATTTTCACCTTGGCTCCCATATGAAGATATATCTTTTCCGTTAAGAATCATTTTTATATCTTCGCGATGGACGCCAATTTGTGTTGCTTTTCGTTTGATATCACTATCAATGCTCTTCTCATAGGCTCGCAACGCAACTTCTTTGAAGTTTTTATCAAATTGAACAAATGGTTCGTATTGGATATAAGCTTCTTCTTTTTCACCTTTCAATTGGGTGATGATTTTCGACAATATTTGGTTAATTTCGTTAATGTAAACACTTCGATAATTAACTATTGTCTCGGATGCATCGATTAATTGTTTTGTCACAACATCTAGTTGCGTTTTATCGATGCTATCTTTTTTAAGAATGAGATTCCTTTCTTGTAAGAGTCTTTCATGACGCATTAACGCATCTAGATAAATCGGTGATTTTTTAGATAAGTTAACGTTCAAGAAATTTCTTCTTACATTTGGAGAATCATTGAACATCAAGGAATCTTTTGGTTCAAACACAATCACATTGATTAGCTTAGATAGGTCAGAAATCTTTTTGATAGGCTTGTTGTTGCACAGGATCTTTTTGCTAGAAGGGGTTATTATAGCCGTTATTTCCTTCTTTGTGGTATCTTGTTCAACTTTTGCTTCAATCGTGGCGAATTGGCACGTTTGAGCAATTAAATCGCAAGATTCATTTGTCCTAAACGACCTGGCAAGAGACAAGAAGTGGATTGCTTCAACAATATTTGTCTTACCTTGAGCGTTTTCGCCGATTATGATGTTAAGACCTTTTCCAAATTCTAATTCAAGATGATGATATGAACGGAAATTCCTTAGAACGAGTTTAGTCACAATCATTTTTGATAATTTTGTAAACCTGATTAAGAACAACAATTTTGTCGTTTTCTCGCAATTTTCTTCCTCGTCGATTATCGATTTCGTTGTTGATTACAACATCGTGAGAGAGAAGAAATTCTTTTGCGTCTCCACCAGAATGAATAATGTCGGCAAATTTCAAAAATTGACCTAGCGTTATGTATTCGGTCGAGATTTTAACTTCGATTATTTTTTTATTCATAAAAAGATTGTTTTCGCCTCGAAAAATATTTTAGCATATATAAAAATAAAAGGGAATAATAAATTCCCTTATTGTCTAATATGTATTTTTTGGCGTTTTTTAGCCGTTTTAAGACGATATTCAAACGCGATTAAGATCTAAGTGGGGTGACCAACATATCGATTGAATCATTGTTGATATCTTTGACCACGAATGGTTTCATTTCTCCAATAAATTCAATGGTGACATCTTCGCTACCGACTGCTTTAATTGCGTCAGACATAAATAAAGAATTGAAAGAGATTTCTAAACGTTCACCGGAAAATTGGAATGTTGATAATTTAACACTTGCTGAACCAGTTAATGTTGATCTTGATAACATTTCAACTTGGTCTTCAGTCATGATTAATTTGATAACACCACCAAAAAGTGAGACTCTATCCATTGCTGTTAAGAATTCGCGAGCATTAACTTCAAGATAGTAGTTGAATGTTTTCGGAACAATATTTTTAGTATTTGGGTAGTCGCCATTGATAAGTCTTGAAGAAATAACGGTGTTGCCGAATGTAAAGATTGCTTTTTTATCACTGATACAAACTTCAACAAATTCTTCATCTTCAAATGAATGAACGATATCTAAAAGCTTTTTAGCAGGTATGTTAGCAGAGAAGCTATTTTCGCAATCAACATCAATTGATTTTCTAGCAAGTCTAGCGGTGTCAGTAGCGGTCGCAACGAGTTTTCCTTCACTTGAGCAAAGGTTCACTGCAGTTAGAATAGGTCTATTTTCTTTTGTAGAGGCCGCAAAAGCGGTTTGTTCAACGAGTTTGAGTAAATCTACCGCCTTGAGTTCAAACACGGCTCCATTGGTGGATAAATCAACATCAGGATATTCTTCCGCTCTTATTGTATTTGGTTTATTAACAGTATCGCCGTAAGTGATTTTAAGAATTGAGTTGTCGATGAGTTCGAAATCAATAAAATCAGTTTCTGAACGTCTGACAATTTCAAGAAGTAATTTGCATTGAACAAGCGTTTCTCCGATTTTGTAATTTCTAATTATTTCTTTATCATCAATCATAAAAGGTACAATTGTTCTAATTGTTAAATTGTTATCACTACCTAAAAGTTCAAGTCCTTTTTCAGTTAATGCCATTTTCACATTTTGAAGAATTGGAAGTTCGGCTTTTTGTGGAACAGCTTTTGAAACCATTGTTAATGCTTTAAGCAAATGTTCGCGACTTATTGTAAATCTCATATTATTTATTTCTCCATTTTTAATATTAATAATAATTTCTGTGGATTGTGTGGATAAGTAGTGTTATCTGTTCATTTTTATCTTACCACACTGACAATCATTTTATACTTTTTATTTTATAAAATTATGGCTTTAATCGTTTTTTGAGGTCGTTTATTGCCTCTTGCATTGTTTGATTATTTTTCAACTCTTTATCCACTTTTTCTACACCGTTCATAACAGTTGAATGATCTCGACCTCCGAACATGATTCCGATTTTGGTAAACGGCACATCTAGCAATGTTCTAATTAAGTACATGCATATATGTCTTGCCAAGGCTATTTGACCTTGTCTAGATGAACCTGTAATCGAATTTGGTGTAAGGTGATAATAATCCGCTACAACGTTGATGATTCTTTGCTCAGAAAGTTTTTGCTTTTCTGCTCTAACATCAAGAAGTGGTTGAAGCGCCTCTAAAGCGATATCCATATCAATATGCTTTGTTGGTTTAAATGCTGTTGTGTAATAAACAAGTTTGTGCAAAGCTTCATCGATGTTTCGTATGTTTTTAGAGAATTTGCGTCCGATGAAATTAAGTACATCTTCATCAAATGCATTGATGTCTAATGGTCCTGCTTCAATCTTGGATTTTAAAATTGCAACGCAAGTATCCACATCAGGTGCAGCAATAGATATTGATAAGCCACCAGCGAATCTAGATTTAAGTCTTTCATCAAATCCTTTTAATTCACTAGGGTGTTTATCACTCGTGATAATTATTTGTTTTCCGTTGTTATACATTTTTTGGAACACTTGAAATAAGAAATCTGTTGTTTTTTCTTTTCCTCCAAGCATTTGAACATCGTCGATTAATAAAATGTCGTGTGAAATTACAAAATCTTTTAATTTCGCAAATTCCTTTTCTCCATTTGCAGCTAACAAATATTCTTCAAGAAAATCCGTCGCTGAACAATAGAGCGCTTTTTTCTTCGGTCCAGTTTCCTTAACGCTATTAAATATAGCGGATAAAAGGTGAGTTTTTCCTAATCCAGAATCCGAATAAATAAACAATGGATTGTAATCGCGATTTCCTGGATTTTTAGAAATTAGCAAAGATGCTTGTTTAGCTTCAATATTGCATGTTCCTGTAATAAAATTATCAAAATTTAGTGTAGGATTAACTGTTGAATATTTGAAATATTTTGGTTCTTCTACTTCTTGCACAGGTTCATCAACAATATCTTGAGCGTTAACAAAGTTAATTTTGTAATTTTGTCCTGTCACATCTTTGACAGCATCTTGAATCAAACTCAAGTATTTTGTGGATAAAATTGTGGCCGCTAAATTTGAATTAACCGCGATAGTCAATTTGTTATCATTTAAAGAACGGAAAGTTGATCCGGAGAGAAAAACATCAAAAATTCTTTTATCGTCGACTTTATCTTCGAGTAATTGGAGCGTTTGGTTCCAAATGTTATTGAGTTCTGATATTGTCTCCATTCGATTGTCCTCTTTCAAATAGAAAGTATACTATTAAAAAACAGTAGAATAAACGAGAAAAAAACCACAAAAAAGTTATCCACAATTAAAGTCAAATAATTGTATCGATAAAGACTAATTTTTGCGAGTTTTCCACAACTTTCAGTGTTGATAATTTTAGTGCTCACAATTTTGTGTGGAAAACTTTTTAATTTTATCAACACAAAAAAGTCAATTATGCATAAAATGTTAACAAATAGTTTCGATAAAATATTGCGTTTTTAATTTTTGTACACATTTTCAACAATAGGAAAATCACATATAGTTTTATGGTAGAAAAGATGCTCACATTTTTGTAAAAAACAATCTTATTTTGTGTAAAAATGTGGAAAGCGTACAATAATCAAGCTGGTTGTGTTTATAAATAATGAACGCACGCACATACACGTGCAAAAACATTTGATTATTTGCTCGTATGCATATATAATTCATTTCGCGTGTATAAAACACTAAGGAGATATCCCAAATGAAAAGAACTTATCAACCAAGTAAGACACATAGACGCAACGTCCACGGATTCCGCGCTAGAATGTCAACAAAAAACGGCCGTAAAGTTTTAGCGGCACGTCGTGCAAAAGGCAGAGCAAAATTAACTGCCTAATTTAAAATGAAAGTAAAAAATAGAGTAAAAAAATATAACGAATTTCAAAAAGTTATTTCCGAAGGCAAAATTCTAAAAAGTCCTTCATTAACTCTTTATTACCTTTCAAACGATTTAGGATACGCAAGGGTGGGGATTTCAATCCCTACCAAAAGCGGATCAGCTGTCGTCAGGAACAAGATGAGACGACAAATTAGAGCAATTCTTGCCAAAGAATTAGATATTAATAAAAGTTTCGATTATATCTTAATAGCTCGCAGAAACTACGATATCAATAATTTTGAAAAAACTACCTCAGATATCGTCTCGTTATTTAGTAAAGTAGGAAACAATAGTGAAAAAATCGCATAGCATAACATTAACTGCAGGCCTATTCCTTATGACTGCTTTTGTTGCGTCTGGTTGTGTGACTAACAACTTTTGTAATGCAAAAGAACAAAGTCGCATTCTTTTTGCTAGTGAACCAGGTGTAAGTGAATATTTTGCAACAAAAGAAGAAGCTGGCAATATTGGCCAAGAAAAAATTGATTTAGGATACAAAGTTATTGTTGAACAAGTTTATGAAGATAACCCAAATCTTTGGAGACGCGTTGAACTTGATCAATATGACATGTACACCAAATCCGCCAAACTATCAGAAGTTATTAAAGCAGCAAATTCAAGAAATATCGCAAGACCAACTCCTGAATATTTAACTGCTTTTGATACAAAATTGCTTACAGTTGCAATTGGTGAAAGTAAAACATATCAAACTTCAACAATTACACATGAACAAGCAAATGAGGTTTTGACAAATTACGGATTCATCAAATTCTTCAGCGGAGAAGATAAACTCTGGGGAAATTACGATTTGATGAACGCTGAAATCGCTTTAGAATTTGAAGCACAACATAAGACCAACGGTCACGTTACAGGCATAGAACTTTGTCCAACAACAGATTATGTTAATCTTTATAAAACGACATTGAATACATATGTAAATCAAAAGAAATCTTGTATTGCCACCGTTGAAGGAACATATGGAAACTATGGCAAGACATATTCTGATGATGTTGGCGTTACAATTGAAGCAAAAGACTGGGCTTATGCTTGGCAAAAAGGCCCTGTTTCAGGATTAATTGTTTTCCCTGTTGCATGGTTAACCGACACATTATCAATCGCATTTGCTGGTGGCGCAAATACAACAGCAATGATGGAAGGATGGCCACAACTTTTAGCGCTTGTAATCGTAACAATTTTGGTTAGATTGTTCATCTTTGGTGCAACATTCAAATCTGTTTTAACACAACAAAAGATGACCGCATTACAACCTGAATTAGCAAAAATTCAAGCCAAATATCCAAACTCAAATACTAATCAATCTGAAAAGCAACGTCTTGCTGAAGAGCAGATGAAGCTTTATAAGAAAAATAAAGTTAACCCAATGTCTCAACTATTGGTTATGCTTATTCAATTCCCAATCTTTATTGGTGTTTGGGGCGCTATGAGCGGATCTGCTGTTTTATCAACAGGCTCTTTCCTAGGTCTCGATCTTTCAACATCAATTAAAGACGCATTAATGAATGTATCCACACTCCCAGGAAATAGTGGTGGATGGTGGACTGCTTTAGTCTTATTTATTCTTATGTCCGCTGGTCAATTCTTAGCGATGAAATTACCACAATGGATTGCTAAAGCAAAAACAAAGAAAGTTGCTAAATTAAGTGCAAATCCTGCACAAACACAACAAAACAAAACAATGAATATTGTTAGCTATGGAATGCTTATTCTTATTATATTCATGGGATTTAGCTTACCTGCTGCAATGGGTGTTTATTGGTTAATTGGTGCTATTTTCTCATTGGCACAATCGTTGATTACCCAATTAATCGTGTCTAGAAAAAAACACAAAAAATAATAGGAGTTATATAAATGAAACAATTTACAGCAAAAACTGTTGATGAAGCAGTAAAATTAGCAAGTGAAGAACTTGGCTTACCAGAAGATCAACTTGTATTTAAAGTTATAGAAGAAAAGAAATCAATTTTCTCTAAAAAAGCAACGATCGAAGTATATGAATTAACCGACGCAATCGAATTTGCTGAAAATTATATTAAAGACGTTATCGAAGCTTTAGGTGTTGGTGGTGTAACAACAAAAACATCTTTAGAAGATGATATTATGAGAATTGAAATTAATTCTAACCACAACCCAATTTTAATTGGCAAAAACGGTGTTACTCTTCAAGCACTTAACGAACTTGTTCGTTTAGCTGTCAGCGGAAAATTCCGTCGTCGTTACCGCGTTTTATTAGATATCGGCGATTACAAGGATAGCAAATATTCAAGAGTGGCTTTCATTGCTAGAAAAGCAGCAAAAGAAGTTCAAAAAAGTAAACAAGATGCAACTCTTGATCCAATGCCAAGCGATGAAAGAAGAGTTGTCCATAACGCATTAGCGAACTTCTCACATATTAAAACCGAATCATCTGGTGAAGGTAGACACCGCGCCATAACAATTAAATATGTTGAATAATAGAGTTTTATACTCTATTTTTATTATTTATGTTTGAAACAATTGTTGCACTAGCAACCCCAAAACTCAAATCCGCATTAGCAATTATCCGCTTGTCCGGTGATGATTGTTTTGATGTTGTTTCGAAAATATTTTCAAAAGATTTAAGGGTAAATAAAAAAAGAGATATTCATTTTGGTTATATCAAAGACGGTGATAAAGAAATCGACCAAGTTGTTCTTCTAACTTATGTCGCACCTCACTCATTTACTGGTGAAGATAGCATCGAAATTATTTGTCACGGTTCAATGCTTATAGCGGACCAAATAATAAAACTTATACTCAAAAATGGCGCCCGCTATGCCACAAACGGAGAATTTTCTTCTCGCGCATTTTTAAATGGAAAAGTTGATTTAATTCAAGCAGAAGCGATCAACGACATGATTAATGCAACAACAGATGAAGCAAAAGAATTATCAATGCTTGCATTAAAAGGAGAAAATTCAAAAGTTTTTAAACCAATAAAAGAAAAAATTGGCGAATTATTAGCGAAAGTAGAAGTCAATATTGATTATCCTGAATACGAAGATATAGAAATCACTTCTAAAGAAGAGATAATTAAAACTTCAAAAGAGATTATTGCCTTACTTGATGAACTCATCAAACAAGGTGAAAAAGACAAAATGTATCGCGAAGGTTTAAAAATTGCGATAGTTGGAAAACCAAATGTTGGAAAATCATCACTATTAAACGCTCTTATAAATGAAGATAAGGCAATTGTTACATCTATCGCAGGAACAACAAGAGATATTGTTGAAGGCGACTTTTCTCTTACGGGTGTTCCAATCCATTTATATGATACAGCTGGTCTTCACGAATCAGATGATATCATAGAACAAATCGGCATTGAAAAAGCAAAAAACAGCATTAACGAAAGCGATTTAATATTATTTGTTGTTGATGAAACAGGAATAGACACATCTTTATATAATCTTATAAAAGATAAAAAACATATTATTGTTTATAACAAAAAAGATATTTTTAATGATAACGATAAGAATAAACTTTATGTTTCCGCAAAAGAAAAAGATATTAAACCTTTGCTAGAAAAAATTAAAGAAACGATGGATATTGGTGAACTCAATGTTAAACCATCTTTTAACAACACAAGACAGTTAGGAGTGCTCAAAAATATCGTATTAAATTTATCACAAGCTATTGAAGATGCGAAAAACGATGAACCAATAGATTTAATTTCAACATCTTTAATGGTGGGTTATAACGCCTCTTTAGAACTTTTAGGAGAAAGCAATAAAAACGATTTGGTGGATGAGATATTCTCACGTTTTTGCGTAGGAAAATAATATGTTAATTGATTCACATTGCCATATAAATGATCCGCTTTATCTAAATAAAGCAGGCGATTATGTAAACGAAGCATTAGAAAACAATGTCCAAATAATGGTTGTTGTTGGATATGATTTAAAAAGCTCAATTGACGCAGTTAATATAGCAAATAGATTTACAAGCGTTTATGCAATTGTTGGAATTATTCCTAATGAAGTAAAAAATATGGGAGAAAACGACTTAGAATCAATCGAAGATCTCATAAAAAATAATAAAAAAGTCATCGGCGTTGGTGAAATTGGTTTGGATTATTATTGGGAAAAAGACGATAAATTAAAAATGAGTCAAAAAGAAATGTTTATCAAACAAATCAAATTGGCTAACAAATATAATTTACCAGTTTCGATACATTGCCGCGATGCTTATGAAGATTGCTATAAAATCCTTAAAGAACATCGAATTAAAAATAAAGGAATTATACATTGTTATTCCGGTTCAAAAGAAATGGCGGAGCTTTTTATAAAACTCGGTTATAAACTCGGAATTGGAGGCACATGCACTTTTAAAAATGTAATTAAGATAAAAGATGTTGTTAAAAACATATCCGATAACGATTATGTTTTAGAAACCGACGCCCCATATTTAACTCCTGTTCCACATCGCGGAGAAGCAAATCATTCAAAATATTTATCTTTTATAAGAGATGAAATTGCTAATTTAAGAAACATTTCTAGCGAAAAAGTAGAAAATGATTCATCAAAAAACTTTCTCGACGTATTTAAATTATGAAAAAAATTATTGATGCCGTATTAGTGGTAGAAGGAAAAACAGATGTTGCTTATTTAAGCAATTATTTTGAAGCTGATTTTGTGACCACTAACGGATCAGAAATTCCTAATGAAACTATTTCATATTTAAAAACAATTTCTAAAGAAAAAGACATCATAGTTTTAACTGATCCAGATTCACCAGGAAAAAGAATTAGAGATATGCTAGATCAAGAAATTCCTGGGTTAAAACATATATTTATTAATAAAGAACACGCGATAAAGAATCATAAAGTCGGTGTTGCAGAATGCGACATTGATGAGATTTACAGAGCGTTAAATAATGTATTTACAAACACTAAAAACGAAAAAGAATATATTTCATATAACGATTTATTAAATCTTGGATTAATTGGATGCAACGAATCAAAGGAAAAAAGAGAATTATTATCAAGAAAATTATCTCTTGGATTTAATAATGGAAAATCATTATATAAAAAACTTAATATTTTAAAAATGAATAAAGAAGATGTAGAAAGAATAATGTATGAATAAAGAAGAATATTTTAATAACATAAAAACATATAAATACATCGCCAATAAATCACTTGGCCAAAACTTTTTAGTTAATCCATCTATCGCGGAAAATATCGTTTCAAATTTAGATATCAATGAGGATGATAATGTACTTGAAATTGGCTGTGGGCTTGGTTCACTTTCTTATTTTTTAATGCAAAAACCTAATAAAATATGTTTTATCGATGTTGACGAAAGAATGACAAATTTTCTTTTAGAACATTTTAAAAACAACGAAAACAAAACCATTAAAAGAATGAATATTCTAAAAGAAGATGTTTCAGGATATACAAAAATTGTTGGTAATCTTCCTTATTATATAACCTCTGGAATTATTGAATATTTATTGCTTAATGCAGTCAACGCTAAAAAGATTGTTTTAATGACGCAAAAAGAAGTTTATTTAAAACTCATAGATTCAAAAGAAATTTCTCCTTTATCAATTTTATTAAGATATGTGTCTAATATTTCTAATCAAACAAATGTAGGAAGAAACAACTTTGTTCCAATTCCTCATGTTGATTCTTGCTATTTTTCATTAATAATTAACGAAAATATTAAAAATAAAGACAATAAAGAAGTATATAAATTGATGAAGACAATTTTTGTACATAGAAGAAAAAATATTTTAAATTGCCTTTCAAAAATAATTGATGATAAAGAAAAATGCACAAAAATATTGCAGGATATCAACATTGATATAAATTCTAGACCAGAGAATTTGTCAATAAATGATTATTTTAAATTATTAGATATAATAAAAACTAACAACATTGTTATAAAATAAAGGTGGTAATAAATATGTTTGTTAATGCTTACGCCAAAATTAATGTGTATCTTGATGTTCTTTCAAAAAGAGATGACGGATATCACGAAATGAAGATGGTCATGCTTCCAATTGAGCTTCATGACACAATTATCATTGAATGCATTCCACATATGATGGATAGTTATGTCACATGTGATCATTTAGAATTGGGTGAAACTCAATACAATTTAATTGATTTAACAGTTAAAGTTTTAAGAAACAAATATTATTTTGTTCAAAATTATAATATTTCTGTTCATAAAGAAATTCCAATTAAAGCAGGTCTTGGTGGCGGCTCTTCTAATGCTGCGGCAGTTTTAAATGCCTTTAACACAATGCTTAAATTAAAAATGGACGATAAAACCATGATTGATATGGCGAAATCACTAGGTGCAGATGTGCCGTTTTGTTTGAAAAACAAACCTGCATTAGTGGAAGGAATTGGTGAAAAACTTACCTTTATTAAACCAAAACATCAATATGAAGTTTTAATTATTAAACCAGAAAGAGGCTTGTCCACTAAACACGTCTTTGAAAAAGCTGATACAATATCTTTAGATCATGGCAATGTCGATAATGTTATTAAAGCTTTAGAAAGTGGCGATGACAAACTTCTAGCGGATTCAATGTTTAACGCTCTTGAAAAAGCATCTCTTGAACTCGCTCCAGAAATACAAGATGTTAAAGATATGTTAAGAAAAGATGGACTTAAAGCGGTTCTTATGTCTGGCAGTGGATCGTGTGTTTATGGTCTAACAACTGATGTTCATCTTGCCAAACATTTATATAAAAAATATGAGAAAGAAGGATATGAAGTATATCTAACGAGGACACTTAAATGAAAAGATACGCAATTGTTTTAGCGGCCGGAAAAGGCTCAAGGATGAAATCGCTCCTTGAAAATAAATCTAAAGTTTCATATGAAATTTTAGGTGTACCACTTGTTAAATATGTTTTAAACGCACTTAAACCTTTAGCAATTGATGAAATTGTTACAGTTGTTGGTTTCGGCGGCGAAACTTCAAAGAAAATAGTCGAAGATGAGTCTATTGTAGTTTGGCAAAAAGAACAAAAAGGAACGGGTCACGCTATTATGATGGCCAAACCAGTTCTTCAAAATAAACAAGGCGAAACAATTATTTTGTGCGGTGATGCCCCATTACTTAGAAGTGAAACGCTCGATAAGATGCTTTCTGAACATCTTTCACAAGGAAATAAGATTACAGTTTTAGGCGCAAAAGTGCCAAATCCTTTTGGATATGGAAGATTAATCATTGATAATGATGGAAATTTAACAAAAATCGTTGAACAAAAAGACGCAAGTGAAGAAGAAAGAAAAATTGATATCGTCAACACAGGCGTTTATGTTTTTGATAATGAATTACTATTTAAATATTTAGATGAACTTAAACCAAATAATAAAGCAGGCGAATATTATTTAACTGATTTAATTGAAATATTTAGACATCATGGTCATAGAGTAGGTGTTTCTATTATGCTTGGCGATGAAGAAATGCTTGGAATTAATGACCGCGTTCAACTTTCATATGCAACAAAATTAATGAAACAAAGAATAAATACAAAATTAATGTTAAGTGGTGTCACCATCGAAGATCCTGATAATACTTATATTGGCCCATATGTCCAGATTGAACCTGATACAATTATTAAACCTAACACAACAATTTTAGGATATACACGAATTGGTCAAAGAAATGAAATTGGTCCAAACACATATTTGAATAATATGTTTATTGGAAACGATAATAACATTTCTATGTCTCATTTAGTGGACTCTACAATATTGAATAATAATATCATCGGTCCATTTTGTCGTATGCGTGGTGACGCACTTGTTGAAGAGTCTTCAAGAGTGGGTAATTTCGTAGAACTTAAAGGCGCTAAACTTCATAAAGGAGTTAAAGCTGCACATTTAACATATCTAGGAGACTGCGAAATCGGCGAAAGAACAAATATTGGATGTTTTACTGTAACAGCGAATTATGATGGCTATAACAAGTCTCATACATCAATTGGAAAAGATGTGTTTGTTGGAAGTGGTTCTGTTATCATCGCTCCATTAAATATTGAAGATGAAGCTTTTATTGCGGCAGGATCAACACTTACCCGCGATGTAAAAAAAGATGAATTAGCGATTGCTAGAAGTAAACAAGATAACAAAGCAGGATATTCACATATTATTAAAAATCGCGCTAAAGCGAAGAAAGAAGCTAAAAAATAATGTTATTTATTTCTTGCTATGGGAAAAATGTATATATCGATGACGAATTAGTGGGCTATATATCTTATGAAGGTGATATGTTTGCTAAAGGACATAAATTCGGCTCATTAACAGAAGAAGGGGATATCTATCTTCTTGGTCAATATGTCGGCTATATAGAAGATAATAGCGAAATATACATTAACGATTCTTATGGTGGATATGTAAACGAATCTAACGATATCTGCTTCGATTCAAAAGCCTTAGCAAAAATGAATTCAAATAATTATTAATAAAAATTAGCAACCTCAGGGTTGCTTTTTTAATATTGTTTAATTGTTTATTAGTATAAAAAAAGAACCGCCGAAGCGGTTCAATTTTAGTTTTTGTTGAAACTATTTTCTTGGGTTCTTAATGTTTGCTTGAGCAGCAGCTAAGCGAGCAACTGGAACACGGAATGGTGAGCAAGAAACATAATCAAGTCCTGCCTTGTGGTAGAATTCGATTGAATTTGGTTCGCCACCAGTTTCACCACAGACACCAATGTGGAGATTTGGATTTGTTGCACGACCTTGTTTGACTGAGAGATCGACAAGTTTTCCAACACCTTTTTGATCGAGTGTCTTGAACGGATCTTCTTCAAGAATTTTGTTCTTGTAGTAATCTGGTAAGAACTTAGAAGCATCATCACGGCTGAAACCGAATGTGAGTTGTGTTAAGTCGTTTGTACCAAATGAGAAGAATTCAGCTTCTTTAGCGATTTCATCTGAAAGGAGAGCGGCTCTCGGGATTTCAATCATTGTACCGACGTGATATTTCATATTAACGCCAGCTTCTTTGATTAATTTATCAGCAGTTGTTGTGATAATGTTTTTAACAAATTGAAGTTCTTTTACTTCAAGTACGAGTGGTACCATGATTTCTGGTTCAATGTTGATATCAAGTTTCTTTGAAACATTAATAGCAGCTTTGATAATAGCGGTTGTTTGCATTTCGCAAATTTCTGGATAAGAAACTGCTAAACGGCAACCACGGTGACCCATCATTGGGTTGAATTCATGGAGTTCTTCAATACGTTTATGAATATAAGCGACTGAATGTCCTGTAGCTTTTGCAAGTTCTTCAATTTTGTCTTCTTCTTGTGGGAGGAATTCGTGTAGAGGTGGGTCTAATAAACGAATGTTAACATTGAGTTCGCCCATTTCTTCATAAAGACCTTCGAAGTCTTTTTGTTGAAGTGGTTCAATTTCGTTTAAGGCTGCAACTCTATCAGCTTTTTCTTCAGCGAGAATCATCTTTCTGAAGTGGAAGATTTTATCCTTATCAAAGAACATGTGTTCTGTACGGCATAAGCCAATACCTTGAGCACCGAATAATTTAGCTTGGTGAGCATCTTTTGGTGTATCTGCGTTAGCACGGACTGCAAGTGCTCTTGCTTCATCAACCCATTTCATTAAGCGACCGAAGTTACCACTTGATAGATCTGGTGCAACTTTCTTAATATCGCCTTCATAGATTGAACCTGTTGAACCATCGATTGAAAGAACATCATCTGGTCCATAAACTTTACCATTGATTGTTAATGTTTTTGCATCTTCATCAATAATTGCGGCTGCACAACCTGTAACACAGCATTTACCCATACCACGAGCAACAACAGCGGCGTGTGATGTCATACCACCACGCATTGTGAGAATACCTTCAGAGGCAATCATACCGATTAAGTCTTCTGGTGATGTTTCAGCGCGGACTAAGACAACTTTTTCACCAGCAGCGTGACGTGCTTCAGCTTCTTCAGCTGTAAAGGCAATCTTACCTGTTCCAGCGCCTGGACCAGCTGGGTTACCTTTTGCAATAAGGCGTGATTTTGCTTTTTCTAAATCATCTTTATCGAAGTTTGGAAGAAGTAATTTATCGAATGATACTGGATCAATTCTTAAGACAGCTTCGTCTTTTGTAATTAAACCTTCATCGACCATGTCGCAAGCCATCTTTAAGGCAGCGGCTGGTGTACGTTTACCACTACGAGTTTGTAAGAAGTAAAGTTTTCCTTCTTCGACTGTGAATTCCATATCTTGCATATCGCGATAATGGAGTTCCATTTTCTTAATTGTGTCTACGAATTGATCGTAAACTTTTGGCATACGTTTTTTGAGTTCGTCAATGTGAAGTGGTGTGCGAATACCTGCAACAACGTCTTCACCTTGAGCGTTTGGTAAATATTCAGCGGAAAGTACTTTTTCACCAGTAGCAGCGTTTCTTGAGAAAGCAACACCTGTTCCTGATGTTTCGCCTTTGTTACCAAAGACCATTGATTGAACGTTAACAGCGGTACCCCAGGAATATGGGATTGAGTATTGCATACGATAAACGTTAGCACGTGGGTTATCCCATGAACGGAAGACTGCTGTAACAGCTTCGAGTAATTGAACTTTTGGATCGCTTGGGAAATCTTCACCAAATGTCTTTTTGTAATATTCTTTGTATTTTCCAACTAATTCTTTAAGTTCTTCTGCAGTGACTTCTGTATCGAGTTTGTAGCCCTTTGATTCTTTTAATTCATCGAGCATTTTATCCATTTCGGTACGTGGATGTCCTTTTGCAATGTTTGTGAACATAAGAATGAAACGACGATAGCTATCATAAGCAAATCTTTCGTTTCCAGTTTCTCTAATTAAAGCATTGACTGTTGTTTCATTTAAACCAAGGTTAAGGATTGTGTCCATCATACCTGGCATTGAAACACGAGCACCTGAACGAACTGAGACAAGAAGTGGGTTTGTATCGCCACCGAAGTGTTTACCTGTTTCTTTTTCAATTCTTTCGATACCTTTGAAAATTTCTTCCTTTAAATAGTCAGGAAGTTTCTTGCCGCTTTCGTAATAAAGTGTGCAAGCTTCTGTTGTGATGGTGAATCCGTCAGGAATTGGGACACCAATATGTGTCATTTCTGCAAGACCAGCACCTTTTCCTCCAAGAAGTTCCTTACCAAGACCGTAAGCATCCTTGAAGTTAAATACGTATTGTTTTGCCATATGTTCCTCCTATGAACAAATAATATTTATGTGAAATAAATTTCACTAACAACAAAAATATAACAAATCTAACTATTTATAATCAATATAAATTGTTAAATGTGGTCTTTCTAAGCGGTTACATCAGCAATATTTTTATTGTTTATTACATTTTCATTTAGTGGTATTATTTTTGAGAAAGAGAGACTTAAAATGACTGATTCTTTAATTCTAACAATTGATTTTGGTACTCAATCTGTGAGAGCCGCAATATTCGATAAAAAAGGTAACACTGTTTGTTTATACAAAAAACCATATAGTCCAGCGTATTTTTCTCCTAAACCAGGATACGCTGAGCAAGATCCAAATTATTATTACGATTGCATGTGTGAAGTTACAAATAAATTAATGAACGAACACGGCGATTTAATGGATAAGGTTGTTGGAATGACAATTACATTTTTTAGAGATTCTATAGTTATTTTAGATAAAGATAATAATGTTTTAAGACCAGCGATTTTGTGGCTTGATGAAAGACGTGCAGAAGGAAAAGAAAAATTACCTTTATTTTCAAGAATGTTGTTCAAACTCGTTGGTATGGGTCCGACAATTGATTTGAATAGAAAGCGTTCGATGGCGGTATGGATTCAGGAAAACGAACCAGAACTATGGGCAAAAACTGATAAATTCATGATGATTTCAACTTATATCAATTTGAAATTATTAGGTAAATATGTTGATTCTCCTGCTGCTCAAGCAGGACATGTTCCAATCGATTTTAAAAAAGGTCAATGGTATAAATCTGACAAACATTTAAAAGGACAAATCTTTGGTGTGCCAAGAAGAATGCTTTGCAAACTTGTTCCAGTAGGTGAAGTAATGGGAACAATTACAAAAGAAGCTCATGAAAAAACCGGATTACCTGAAGGTTTAAAAGTATTTTCCGCTGGAAGTGATAAAAGTAGTGAAACATTAGGCTTAGGAGCAATGGATGGAAAAACCGCTGCAATAAGCTATGGAACAGCTTGTAGCGTTGAAGTTACAACAAAAAAATATTCTGATGCTGAACCGTTTTTACCTGCATATCCTGCAGTAATTAATGGATATTATAACCTTGATGTTCAAGTATATAGAGGATATTGGATGCTTAATTGGTTTACAAAAGAGTTTGGTAAAAGTGAATCTCTTGAAGCAGCAATTCAAAACAAATTAGCGTTAGAAATATTAAATCAAGAAATGTTAGAAATAAATCCTGGTTGTGATGGACTTGTTCTTCAACCTTATTGGGGTGCAGGACTTAGAAGGCCGCTTGCAAAAGGATCAATCATTGGTTTTTCTGATACACACACAAGAATACATCTTTATCGCGCAATTATTGAAGGAATTGCTTATTGCCTTAGAGAAGGTCTTGAACTTTTTGAAAAGAAAAGACTTCATCATAAAATTGAACGTATTCGCATTTCTGGTGGTGGTTCGCAAAGCGATGCAATTTGCCAAATAACCGCTGATATTTTCGGACTACCAGTAAGTAGAATTCAAACATATGAATGTTCTTCTTTAGGCGTCGCAATTTCCGGTTTTATTGCTGCGAAAGAATTTGATAATGTCGAAGAAGCTGTGAAAGCAATGGTGCATCAATCAGATGAATTTTTACCAAATATGGAAAATCACCGCAAATACGATTATTTATTCAAACATGTATATTTAAAAATGTATCCACAACTTAAAGAACCTTATAAGGATATTGCGGAATATAATAAATTAATTGCTAAAAATAAATTTAAAGATTAAAAATAAATTTTTCTAAATATTTCAAAGATATTATCTATGCTTGGTTTTTTAATATTTGCTTTTTTGTTCGTAAGATAGCTTAAATAAATGCCTTTAAAAAGAAGGATAATACAAGAAGCAATATCTTCAGGAGAACCATTTGTGATTTCTTCTTCTTTTTGTCCACGTTTAATTAATTTAATGAGATTTTGAACAAAGCTGCCTTTTTCTTCATCGCTAATAATTATATTTGCAAAAGACATTTCTTCGATTGTTTTAATTTCAAACAAAATAGAAACAATTTCTTTTATTTGTTCTTCAGCTTTTCTATTCTTGTCATCGATAACTAATTTCGAAAACAAATCTTTGTAAGTGTCAGATTTCAATAAATCCGCATAAACATCTTTAGTATTTTTATAATAATGATAAATCAGACCATGTGAACATTTTGCTTTTGAACAAATTAAATCAATAGAAACTTTATTTCCGTATAAAGAAAATAGAGGAAGTGAACATTCTAAAATAGAAAGTTTTCTTTCATCTTTCATATTTTGAAATTGAAGAGGTGTTCTAGGCATTATTTTCTTCTTCCTTTTTATGTTTTCTTACATATCTAACCATTAGATAGGCAACAACAACTCCAACAATTAAAAATATTGGGGACAAAATAATATCTAATGTCATATCTGTTTGAGTGGCAAAATAATTAAACATATTGGAATTTACAAATATTGAAATCATTGATCCCCCAACAAAACCTATAACCAAATACATTGTTGTTTGATAATGCTTTTTCATCAATGCATTCATTAATTTACTAATGAGAACGAAACCAACTGCGACACCAACTGCAAAAGTTAAAAATAACATACAATTTGCAAGGATATTTTCTCCTGTTATTATTTTCTTTGGTAGATTAAATATAGGTAAATAAAAACCAATAACGAGCAAAATAAGTGAACCTGATAACCCTGGAACTATTAATCCAGCAGAGCTAATAATTCCAACTGCAAAAACAATCAAATATAAATACCATTGAGGTTCAATAAATAAATTATTTACTAGACTGCCAAGATCAAATATAACTGAAAAAACACCAATTAAAGCGGACACTAAAAAGCCAATAATAAGAAACACTATATTTGGAGCGGTAACTTTTTTGCCTTTAACATCATCAATAACTCCAGGATAACTCCCTAAAATAAAACCCACGAATAAACAGACAATTGCAAGCATGCAATGTTCAAAAGCTTTTTCAAATGGATAATATAGACCTGCGACCGCTAAAACGGCACCAATACCAAATGGTAATAATATTAGTAAGTTTTTCCAAAACATTTTAAATGATTTGAATAAACCACTTACTGCCTCAACAATTTTATCAAAAGCTTTGAAAATTAAAGCAATAGTTCCACCTGAAATACCCGGTATGATAACAGCTGTTCCGATTCCTAAACCAACAAGAGCGTCTTTTATAAAAGTTGGCATTTTTTTCTTATTTGATTTATTTTCCATAATTATTTCTCAGCAAAAAAATAATAACAAATGACAAATTAAAAATCATTAATAATAAAATAACATTTAAAATGTTAATGAAAAAAAGACAATATAAATCTATAATTGATAATATGAAATTAATTGTTGGCTTAGGAAATCCTGGAAAAGAATATGAATTAACTCGACATAATTGTGGCTTTCGAGTTTTAGATGAATTCAAAGATATTGTCGATGTCGATTTTGATCATGAAGATTTTAATGGTGAATACGCTAAATTCAAATTAGACGATGAATATGTAATTTTGTTTAAACCTATGACATATATGAATCTTTCTGGAACCGCTGTTCAAAAAATTGCTCATTATTTCAAAATACCAACTGATGACATTCTTGTTATTTATGACGATATGGCCATCAAACCCGGTGAACTTAGATTGAGAAATGATGGTTCTAGCGGTGGGCAAAAAGGAATGCAAAATATTATCGATAACTTAAATACTGATCAAATTAAAAGAATCAGAGTTGGAATAGGTGAACCTCCAGTAAAAGGTGCGGTTGATTATGTTTTAAGCAAACCATTTGGAGAAGACAAAATAAAAATTGATGACGCAATTAAAAGAGCGGCATTAGCAATTAGAGAATATTTAAATCACGATTTTGCCAAAGCGATGTGCAAATATAATGGTGGTGGTAATAATTGAATAATGAACTATTAAATATCGTTTCAAAAACAAAAGCCTATACCTCCCTTAAAGAAAAAAAGGGAGATTTTGTCGTTGATGATGTTATTGGAACATCGCTTCTTTTTGCCACACTTTTTAATGAAAAAAAGAAGAATTACTTAATACTTGCATCGAACTTATATAATGCGCAAAAGATAACCTCTTTTATATCTTCAATTATAGGTGACGAAAATGTTTTACTTTTTCCATTTGATGATGTTTTACGTTGTGAACTTTTATCTTCATCAAAAGAGCTTTTATCTCAAAGATTATTTGTATTGGGCAAGCTTTTAGAAAATAAGCCAAAAGTAGTTATTGCTCATGCTGCAAGTCTTATAACACCTTTACCTGATGTTATTGAATTCAAAAACAATATCATAAATTTAAAAGTAGGCGAAAAATATGATATAGATGAATTAAGAAATATCCTGATAAAATCTGGTTATTTACGAGTTAATAAGATTGATCAAAGCCTCCAATTTGCATCTCGTGGAGATATCCTCGATATATTTTCGATAAATTACGATAGACCAATTAGAATAGAATTTTTTGATGATGAAATTGACTGCATACATTTTTTTGATATTTCATCACAAAGAAGTATTGAAGCAGTTGATAATGTAAATATTTTGCCCGCTAACGACACTTTGATTAAAGATTCAGAAATTAATAAATTTAAAACCAATTTATTTGCACAAGTTGAAAAAGACGCCGCTAGATTAGCGCCTGATAAAGCAGATTTGCTTAGAAACATAAGTGAACTTGATTATGAAAAAATATCAACTCATCAATATTCACCAAGAAATTATAAATATTATCAATATATAAAAAACCACACTTCTTCATTGGTGGATTATACTAAGTTTGATATCGTTTTCGTGGCAAATGAGAAACAGTTCTTTTCAACTGTTGAATTTTTAGAAAAAGAAGCGAGAAATTATTTTGAAGATTTAAATGAACAAGGAAAATTAATTACACATTTAGAACTCTATAAAAATATTGATGATGTATTGAAATATGAAAAATGCATATTACACGCGAATGAATTTAGAAAAAGTTTTGATGAAATTGAGTTAAAAATAAACCCTATTGTTTTTAGTAAAGATAATCTTAACAAAATCGACGATTTGATTTTTTCATACTTAAACACTAATGAAAAATTGCTTTTACTAGGATCAAATAAGATGCAAATTGATACCTTAAAAACAATATTGCAAAACAAAAATTTAGATTATGAAATACTTGATGGATTATCTCTTCCAGAAAAGAAAATTGGAATATGCCTTTTTGGACTTGAAGAAGGATTCGAACTTGTTGATGAAAAAATATGTGTTTTATCATCAAAAGAATTATTTGGTTTTCATTATAATTCAAAAATTGCTAGCAAATATAAAGAAGCATCTATTGTCAAAAATTATGAAGATTTAAAACCTGGCGATTATGTTGTTCATGAATATTATGGAATTGGTAAATTTGTTGATATCGAAACCATAGAAATAGAGGGGATTCACCGTGATTTTTTGCATATTGAGTATGCAGGTGGTGACACTCTTCACGTTCCATTATCACAGTTTCGATTAGTTAGAAAATATGCTGGTAGAGAAGGTGCTGCTCCAAAATTATCTAGCCTTAATGGTTCTTCATGGGAGAAAACAAAAGCTCGTATTAAAGAAAGAGTTAATTTACTCGCTGATAGGTTGTTTAAACTTTATAGTGAAAGAGCTCATATACAAGGTTTTAGTTTTAAAGAAGATGATGCTTTTCAGAAACAATTTGAAAATGAATTTCCATACGAATTAACAAAAGACCAAAAAACTGCTTTAGACGATATTAAAAAAGATATGCAATCTCCATATGCAATGGATCGTCTTTTATGTGGAGATGTTGGTTTTGGAAAAACAGAAGTTGCATTTAGAGCAATTTTTAAAGCAATTGATAATGGAAAACAAGCCGCTATTTTATGTCCAACAACTCTACTCGCCAGACAACATTACGAATTAGCGGTTCAACGCTTTAGAAATTTTGGTGTTAATATTGCAATTATTTCTCGTTTAATTCCAGAGAAAAAACAAAAAGAATATATGGAAGGAATAAAAGATGGTTCTATTCATCTTGTTATTGGAACACATAGATTGCTCAGTAAAAATTTTGAATTTAAAGACCTTGGCTTACTCGTTGTTGATGAAGAGCAACGCTTCGGAGTTGAACAAAAAGAATTAATAAAAGAAATGAAAAACAATGTTGATGTTCTTTCATTAAGCGCTACTCCAATCCCTAGAACAATGCAACTTTCTCTTGTTGGAGTAAGACCAGTTTCACAAATTAATACCGCTCCAAATAATAGAAACACAATTCAAACATATGTTGCGCCATATAAATTAGAAGTTGTAAAAGAACTTCTTGAACGCGAATTATCTCGTAGAGGGCAAGTGTTTTACATTCATAATGTTGTTTCAACAATTAAAACAACTTCTGAAAAAATTAAACGTTTAGTTCCATCTGCTAACGTGGCATATGTGCATGGGCAAATGTTAAAAGAAGATATCGAAGATGTCATGATGAGATTTTATAATGCGGAAATTGATATATTGATTGCAACTTCTATTGTTGAAAACGGCATTGATGTGCCTAATGCAAATTTAATTATTGTTGAAGATGCCGATCATTTTGGATTATCTCAGCTTTATCAAATCAAAGGTCGTGTTGGTAGAGGTAATAAAATTGCTTATGCTTATTTGTTCTATAAAGAAGAAAAAGCCTTGTCAGATGTTGCTTCAAAAAGACTAAAAGCAATTCAAGATTTCGCTGAGCTTGGAAGCGGATATAAAATCGCTCAACGAGATTTAATGATTAGAGGAGCAGGCGATATTTTAGGTCCTGAACAAGCAGGTTTTATTGATTCAATTGGTCTTGATTTATATTTGAAGCTGATGAACGAAGTAGTGGAAGAAAAGAAAACTGGTATTGCAGTTAAACCTCCAAAACCTGTTAAGCTATTAAAATTAGATGCCTATATTCCTGGTGAATATGCTTCTAAAGAAGACAAGATTCAACTTTATCAAGAAATAGAAAACGCTCATGATTTAAAATCACTTGAAGAAATTAAAAACAATGTTCGCGATATATATGGAAGACTTCCAAGTGAAGTATCTCTTCTTTTTAAGAAAAGACGTATTGATATATTGCTTGAAGGAGAAGAATTCTCTGATATAAGTGAACAAGGAAATTTTATCGTTTTAACGATGTCGAAAAAATTCTCTTCACTTAGAGGAGTTGGTAATGATTTATTCCAAGCCTTGACACCTTATTTAGATACAATAACAGTGACATATATTCAAAAAGTTCTTTATATTAAAATAGAGAAAATTGATAATTGGCTAAAAGAACTTGAAACTATTGTTGATATCACAAGAGATATTTATAAAAAATATAAAGGAAATAATGATGAGAATTGATAAATATTTAAAGGTTAGTAGAATCATAAAGCGCAGAACTATTGCAAAAGAATATTTAGATAATGGTCTAGTTCTTTTGAATGATAAAATTGCAAAAGCATGCGTAGAGATCAACCCTGGCGATATTATTCAAATCAAAAAGAAAGACGGAACGAAAACATACAAAATAATTAACATATTTGAATATGCAACAGAAGAAAAAGCCAAAACAATGTATGAGGAATTATGAGCGTTAAATTAGATAAAAAGCTGAATAAAGATCAAATCTACCTTTTAGCGTGCTCTTTTGGTCCAGATTCGATGTGTTTATTTGATCTACTATTAAAAGAAAAAATTAAATTTGTAGTATGTCATGTGAATTATCACAAAAGAGCTATATCAAATCTTGAAGAAAAATATTTAAGAGAGTTATGCAAAATCAAAAATATTGAAATATGTGTTTTAGATACCTCAAATATTCCTTATGAAGGAAATTTTCAAGAATGGGCAAGAGAAGTCCGCTACTCTTTCTTTAATGAATGTGGGAAAAAATATAGTACTTCCTCCCTTTTAGTGGCTCATCAACAAGACGATTTATTTGAGACATATTTAATGCAAAAAGAAAGAAATGGTTTTGTTAATTTTTATGGTCTAAATGAAGTTTCATATATTAAAGGAATGAATGTTATAAGGCCTTTATTAAATTACACAAAAAAAGAACTTCAAGATTATGACGACCTAAACAATGTTCCTTATTCATTAGATATTTCTAATAGCAGTGACGATTATAGAAGAAATTATATTCGTCATCACGATATTGTGAATTTGTCAAAAGATGACAGAAAAAAACTTCTCGATGAAATAGAATCACTAAACAAAAATATATTTAAAGAAAAACAAAAAATAGAGCCTTTACTAAAAGATAAATATTTATATGTTGAAGACTTGAAAAAATTATCTATTCTAGATTTTCAAACATGCCTTTATTGTTATTTATCTAAGCAAAATTTGGATATTTCTTTATCTAAAGCATTTGTAAGCGAATTATATAAAGCGTTATTTTCAAATAAATCTAATATCAGCGTTCATTTAAAAGATGATATTTATTATTTTCAAGAATATGGAAAAATTCTTATCAAAAATAGATATAAGAAATATAGCTATATTATTGAGAAGAAAGGTAAATATGAATTTGATGAATTTGATATAGATTTCACTAACGGAGGAGAAGATAGAAATATTCATGATTCGGATTATCCATTAGTAATTGAACCAGCGAACAAAGATGATGAATATCAAATTAATGATTATATTGTAAAAGTGAGAAGATTATTTATTGATTTTAAAATGCCAAATCATTTAAGAGAAGTTTGGCCTGTTATTAAAAATAAAAGTGGTAAAATAATATATATACCGAGATATAGAGATGAATATATTGATAACCATAAAAGCATATTTAAAATAAAACTTTTTTAGTGTTTTTAAGGTAATTTTAAAAAATTGATTGTATATTATATTTACTAAATGCAATTAAGCATTTACAAAAAAGTCGATTTTGGTATTATTCTAATAGAATATTGAAGAAATTAATACTCAGTACTTATATATAAAAGGAGGATTATAAAATGAACAATGAAAATGGCAAAAAAAGAGGCATATTTGCTAGAATACTTCCTTATCTATTGATGATTTTAGCCATTGGAAGCTTTATCGCTTTAATGGTTTCAATGAATGTAAAACATTTTGATTATTGGACAGTATCTAATGTCGATACAATGTTAAATGACAATTATATCCGTACAGCGGAAGTCTACGATAAACAAACTGTTGTTACAGTTGAAGGTGTATATGTAAATAAAGCTACAAATAAAGAAGCACGTTATTCATTTACATGTTCTTCTCATGTTTATAACTATAACTTTGATCAATATGTGTTTGACGCTGAAACTAATACAGGGTCTTATGTCGAACATAAATCATATGCAACAGAATTTAAAAAAGCGATTGAGAATTATAAAATCGCAAATCCTGCTGCCACAAATGTTGGTTATGTTGATCATTATGCATTTGAAACAAATTGGTTTGAACAATGGGGACCAACAATTATCATTTCAGCAGTTACAATTGTCATTGCATTGTTCTTATTCTCAAGACTTGCAAATTCAGTAAATGGTTCTAATAATCGTGCGATGGATTTTAATAAGAGCCGCGCTAGAAAAGTTGATACAAGCAAAATCAAATTCTCAGATGTTGCTGGATGCGATGAAGAAAAAGCAGAAATGCAAGAAGTTGTTCAATACTTAAAAGAACCTCAAATATTCACTAAATATGGTGCAAAACTTCCAAAAGGTATATTACTTGTTGGTTCTCCTGGTACAGGTAAAACATTGCTTGCAAAAGCTGTTGCGGGAGAAGCAGGTGTTCCATTTTATAGCATTTCTGGTTCAGATTTCGTTGAAATGTTTGTTGGTGTTGGTGCTGGACGTGTTAGAGATATGTTTAGAAAAGCCAAACAAACCGCTCCATGCTTAATTTTCATTGATGAAATCGATGCTGTTGGTCGTCAACGTGGTGCTGGTTTAGGTGGTGGTAACGATGAAAGAGAACAAACTCTTAACCAATTATTAGTCGAAATGGATGGTTTCGAAGATAATTCTGGAATTATTGTTATTGCCGCTACAAATAGAGAAGATGTTCTTGATCCTGCTCTTCTTCGTGCAGGGCGTTTCGATAGAATTATTACAGTTAATCTTCCTGATAAAAAAGGTCGTGAAGAAATATTTAAAGTTCACGCACGCGGAAAATTAATCGATCCAAAAGTAGATTTTGCTGCTTTAGCGCAAAGAACAACTGGTTTCTCAGGCGCAGATATTGCAAATATTCTTAATGAAGCTGCCATTTTAGCGGTAAGACAAAATGAGCCAATGATTTCATTAAAAGATATTGATGAAGCAATTGATAGACGTATTGCTGGCCCAGCTAAATCATCAAAAGGCATGAATGAACAAGAAAGAAAAACTGTTGCATATCATGAAGCAGGTCACGCAATTATTGGACTTAAACTTCCACATAGCGATAAAGTTCAAAAAATTACTATTATTCCTCGTGGAAGAACAGGTGGTCACGTCATGATGACTCCTGAAGATGATAGATTCCTTCTTAGCAAAGCTGAACTTGAAGCTCGTATAGTTGGGTATCTTGGCGGTAGAACATCAGAAGAAATATTCTTTAAAGATGTCACAACTGGCGCGAGTAACGATATTGAAGTAGCAACTCGCATTGCAAGAAGCATGGTTACTGAATATGGAATGTCTACATTAGGACCTATTCAATATGAAAAAGATTCTGGTTCAGTATTCTTAGGACGCGATTACACATCAACTCAAAAGAACTTCTCAACACAAGTTGCTTATGAAATCGATAATCAAGTTCGCAAAATCATTGAGGAAGCTCATGAAAAAGCACGTCAAATTATTAATGATAATAAAGATGATGTAATTCTTATCGCAGAAACACTTCTTAAAAACGAAACTATTACTGCGGAAGAAATTTCATATCTTCTTGAACACAGAACATTAGATAAAGAAGAAAAAATTATTGATGTTGAATCAACTGAAATAAAAGAAGATAAACCAGTTGAAACTGAAACAAAAGAAGAAAACAAATAATTATAGTAGGGAGGCGTTGCCTCCCTTTTACTACATATGTGGAAAATAGGAAATATAATAATTAAATCGCATGTTGTTTTAGCTCCAATGGCGGGAGTAACATTTCTCTCATATCGAGAATTCATGAAGCCTTTTGGAGTGGGTCTTTCAGTCACTGAAATGGTGTCAGATCATGGCCTAACTTATAACAATAAAATGACATTTGATTATATTAAAACGAGTGAGCTTGATAGACCTGTTGCTATTCAATTATTTGGAAGCGATAAAGAAACTCTTATGCAAGCAATGGATATTGTTTTAAAAGAAAATCCTAATTTTGATATATTCGATATAAATCTCGGATGTCCTGTTCCAAAAGTTACTAAAACTGGCGCTGGTTCAGCATTACTTAAAGATACAGCATATTTAGAAGATATGTTTACTGCATTAGTAAAGCATTCTCCTAAACCAGTGACTGCGAAAATAAGACTTGGGTGGAATGAGGAAAACATTAATTTTATGGAAAATATCGCCGCTTTAGAAAAAGCTGGCGTAGCAGCAATCGCCCTTCATGTTAGAACAACCGCTCAATGTTATGGTGGAAGTGCTAGATATGAACTTGCAAAAGACTTAGGAACTAAAATGAAAGTCCCTTTAATCATAAGTGGAGATATATTCACTCTTGATGACGCTATTAAGGCAATGGAAATAACTAAGGCCACTGCAGTAATGGTTGCTCGTGGTGGTGTTGGAAATCCTTTTCTTGTAAAACAAATTGATACTTATTTAACTACTGGTGAAAAATTGCCCAATATAACACTTGAAGAAAATATTAAAAATCTTCGCCTTTTAGCGGATTTAATGATTAAAGAAAAAGGGGAATATAGAGCAATGATGCTTCTTCGTGGAATTGCTCCCAAATTCTTTAATGGTTATCCAAACACAAAAAGAATTAAAAACGAAATAGCTATTAATCTTGTTGATAAAAAGCAATTTGATAAGTTGCTCGATGAGTTTATTGCTTTTAGTCACAATTCGAAGGATTAAAAGACATTTATTTAGCAATTTAATTGCTGTTTATTGAAGTTTTTATGAAATTCTTTGTAATGTGTTGTTTATAAAGACTATTTTATTATGCTAAAATACTCTACGAGGTTTTTAATATGGAAGAAAAATTTACAGACCAAGAGCAAGCTCGTCGTGATAAGCTTGCAAAATATCAAGAATTAGGTGTTGATCCATTTGGACAAAAATTTGAAAGAACAGATACAGTTAAATCTGTTCATGAAAAATGTGATGGAAAAACAAATAAAGAATTAGATGAACATAAAGTTTATGTGACTGTCGCTGGAAGAATCATGTCTATCCGTCGTATGGGCAAGGCTTCATTTATGAACATCAAAGATGTCACTGGCAGAATTCAAGTATATGTCGGCATCGATGTTGTTGGTGAAGAAGCATATAAATTGTTCAAATTAGCGGATATAGGTGATATCGTCGGTGTCTATGGACGTGTTATGTTAACACGCACCGGTGAAATGACGATTCGCGCTGAAAAATACACACATTTAACAAAATCATTAAGACCACTTCCTGAAAAATATCATGGTCTTACAGATGTTGAAGAAAGATATCGTCACCGTTATGTTGATTTAATCATGAATGATGATTCAATGAAGATTGCTTTGGCAAGACCAAAAATCATTCGCGCTATTCAAAACTATTTTGATAGCCAAGGTTTTGTGGAAGTAGAAACAAGCGTTCTTTCACCAATTTTAGGTGGCGCCGCTGCTAGACCATTCATCACACATCATAATGCATTAAACAAAGATTTCTATTTAAGAATTGCTACTGAATTACCACTTAAGAAACTTCTTGTTGGCGGTATGGAAGGTGTTTACGAAATAGGTCGTTTGTTCAGAAATGAAGGAATGGATACAAAACACAATCCTGAATTTACAACCGTTGAACTTTATCAAGCATATGGTGATTTACAAGATATGAGACACCTTTGCGAAAACTTATTCAGAGAAGTCGCTAGAAAAGTAGTTGGTTCAACAACAATCCCATTCGGCGATAAAACACTTGATTTAGGAAAACCATTTAAATGGGTTACAATGGTGGATGTTGTTAAAGAAGCAACAGGTATTGATTTTTCAAGCAAAGACATGACATTTGAAAAAGCTGTTCAACTTGCAAAAGAAAATGGAATCAAAGTTGAAAAACACTGGACTAGTGTTGGATTTATTTTAAATGCATTCTTCGAAGAAAAATGCGATCCATATTTACAAGAACCAACATTTGTTCATAGTTATCCTATTGAAGTTTCTCCACTTACTAAAAAAGAAAAAGACAATCCAATGTTTACTGATAGATTTGAATTATTTATCGGCGCGATGGAATATGGCAACGCCTATTCAGAACTAAATGATCCAATTGACCAAAAAGAACGTTTTATTGCTCAACTTGAAGCAAAGAAACTTGGAGATGAAGAGGCAAGTGAAATGGATACTGATTTCCTTGAAGCTCTTGAATACGGTATGCCTCCAGCAGGTGGAATCGGCATCGGCATTGATAGATTTGTAATGCTTATGACAAATCAACAAAGCATTAGAGAAGTTATTTTATTCCCTTGCATGAGAGATTCTTCCAAAAAATAGAAAATAGTTATATAATATTTATGCGGTTCCTATAGCGCTGTAAGTGCTCACCAGGTTCCGCTTTTTTGTTATCTTTTTGCTTTTATAGGGCATATACATAGTTTAGCCTTATACTAATAGTAAACTTTTGGTAAAATAAAAAAGTAAATAAGAAGGAAATATTTCTAATTGTTTAATTAGCTAGCAATATTTTAGTGGGTTTTGTTAATTATGATCAAACTAATAAATGTAAATAAAACTTATAAAACCAAAATAGGGAAAGATGTGCATGCACTAAAAGATTTTTCATATACATTTCCTAATGCTGGATTCTTTTAACTAAAAGGACATTCTGGCTTAGGAAAAAAACTCTCCTTGGAATGCTTGGTGGACTACTTAAACCTGATTCTGGAAATATATTTTTTGATAAAGAAGATATAGTTACATATTCTCCAAAAGAACTAGATACCTTTAGAGCGGATGCAATTTCTTTTATTTTCCAACAGTATTGCCTTTTTGATGAATTAACTGTTTTAGAAAATGTCAAACTTGTTTGCCCTAATAGCGTTGGTAATGACAAAGCTAACGAATGTTTGAAACTCGTAGGTCTAGAAGGATATGAAAAAAGAAGAATTAATGAACTTTCAGGTGGGCAAAAGCAAAGAGTTTCAATAGCAAGAGCATTAGCGAAAGATGCTAGAGTCATTTTAGCGGATGAACCAACTGGAGCGCTTGATAAAGAAAATTCAATTAATCTATTTTCACTTTTGAAAGACTTATCAAAAGACAGATTAATTATATTTTCTTCTCATGAAACAGAAATATTAAAACCATTTAAACCAATTGTATTAAATCTTGAAAATGGTGAACTTATTAATAAGCCAAAAGCTTTTAAAGAGACTGATCAAAATGTAGAAAAAACAAAAAGAGAGCCTCTTTCTATTAAAAGAATGCTCAAATTTGGTGTTTCTTTATTTAAGAAATATGGTTTTAGATCATCTTTTGCATCTATTCTTTTAGCCCTTACTTCTGCCTTATCAATATTTGGATTTTCTTTTCACCAATATGATACCGAAAGAGCGGTTCAATCTATGATGGTTGAAACAGGCGAAAATTCGATTGTTTTTACAAAGCATACGAGAAAACTTAATACTTTTTTAGTTCTTACACATTAGATGAAATAGAAGCGTTTAGACAACATGACGACTTTGTTGTTTTACCATGTATTGATAATTTTATGGTGCCTCTTGCTAGTAGAGATCTATTATATAAAAATTCGAAAAGTATTGACAAAAAAGATTCAAGATGGGGAGACATTCATAGCTTATGCAGATATGATTCATATGTTGAAAAGCATTATCCTATAATATGTGGAAGAAAACCAAACACTTCAAATGAAGTTCTTGTAAGTAAAACCATGTTTGACATGTTCAAAAAATATGGTTTTGGAACGACAATAAGAAACGACGAAATAACTTCAATGGAGAGTTTTTTACTCTTAAAACCAAAATTTACATTTAAGCAAACTGATTTTGAAATTGTTGGTATTATCGATTGTAGCAAATACGACACGCGAGATAATTATCCAGATTTCACTGCCAAATTATCTGGTGGTTCAAGAGATTACGATTATGGTTACGGAATAGCCAGTCCTAAAAATTTGATATATGTGTCGCCTGATGTTTATTCTCTCTTTAAACAAGAAACACAATTAAATGATGTGTCTTATATCAAAATAAACGATGATAACAATGATAGAATAGGGTACGTTTCAGTTTTAAACGAAAATAATTTTATTGAAATTGATTCAAACAATCCTTATGGCCTTTCTGCTTATTGTATTGGAAAAATAATACCTATTTCTTTTACGCTTCCAAATTCTTCGATGTTTTTAGATTATTCTCGAATATATAATTTTGAATATCAAAAGCGTGAGCAGTGGGAGATGGGTTTTTCATCAATTGAAACATTAAACAAAAACCTGCCTATAGCTAAGTTTTCGAATATAAATCTGACAGCCCTTCAATTTTAACAATAACTGCATGTGAACAATATGTTAAAAAGAATGGGTTACCCACCGGAGAAGAATTAGTTTCATTGAAAGAAAAAGCTACATTCTTTTATGAAAAATTATTTGAGGAAAAATACAATTTTGACTCAAATGATGAAAAAACAAATGACATTTTGAAAACTTTCTATCTTATGCTTTTAATTAAATACAAGCTTTTTCCAGGAACCGAATATGAAGTAAGTGGATTGTACGAACAAAAAGGAAAAGTAATAGAACAAGATTTTCTAAATGGAATAAAAAATGACATACGTAGCGTATTAAATGATATAGATTTCACTTTATACACGAATGATGACAATTATCACAAAAGTTTTAAAATCGGTTATATAAATTTTGAAAGAAATAATTACATGTCAATCACATCTAACTCTTCATATATGCTCCATGCAAAACAAAAACAATATGATGAGATACTTGAAGATTACGGGCAAACAACATGTGTTGAAAACGTTATTATTTCTGGTTTGAATAGCGTTTCTTTAATAAAAAAGGCGATTGAAACTGTAAAATCCATTGAAAACGAAAAATTCACTTTTAGCAAAAATAATGCTGCTGATTATTTTATGACTTCTAAAAAGGATTACATAATAACTGCATCAGATTTTTCGCTTTTATTTGCCGCTATACTTGTAGTCGTAAGTATATTCTTGTTATTTTTCTTCCTTATATCAGTTGAAAAGAATGAAGAAAAGAATCTATCTCTTGTTAGATGCTTTGGATATGACAAATTAAAATCCATTGTTCCTTTAGCGACTATTCCATTAACCGCTTGTTTTATTGCATTTATATTTTCAATCATATTTGTAATTATTATTAATTCATTTGGAAATTCCTATTTAGGATCACTTTTTGGTATTAATGCTTCTTTCATATTTATTAATCCGTTGTTACTTTTAATTTCTTTAGGATGTTCACTAGTTTTGTCAGCGTTATGTTTGATAATTCCTATTGTTAAATTTAGGAAGCGAGATTTATTATCTTTGCTTAATTAAAATCGACAACATATTTAAAAATTGAATATTTTTTGTTTTTGCTGACTATAAGATATTGAGAATTGTATTCCATATATATGATGAGCAACGCCATAAAAAACTTGAACGAACATGCTTATTAATATATAATGCATACGCGAGAAATCGCGTTTCTCTCTGCTGTTAGCAAATAACAGCCAGAAGACCAAAGGGAGGTGCCTATATGAAAAAGTACGAAATCATGTACATTGTGAAAGCTGATCTCGATGAAGAAGCCCGCAAAGCTGAAATCGAAAAACTTCACGCCATTCTTTCAAACAATGGTGCAAAAATCACCAATGTCAATGAATGGGGCTTACGCAACTTCGCATATCCAATCGATGATATGCTAAAAGGCTACTATGTTGTTATCAAAGTGACAGCAGAAAATGCAGCATTAAAAGAATTTGTTCGTTTAGCCAAAATCGACCAAAATGTTGTTCGTCATCTAATCATGGTCGATAAAGACTAATAGGAGGTATTCACTTATGATGAATCGAATTGTTCTAGTTGGACGTTTAACACGTGATCCAGAACTCAGAAGAACAAATTCCGACACTTCTGTTGCATCATTTACTCTTGCAGTGGATGATCGCATGAAAGACGCAAACGGTCAAAAAACCACAACATTTATTGGAGTTACTGTTTGGAATCAACAAGCAGATAACGTTGCAAAATTCTGCCGTAAAGGCTCACTCGTGGGTGTTGATGGAAGAATCCGTCAACGCACATATGAAAGAAGAGATGGAACAAAAGCCTCAGTTATCGAAGTAATCGCTGATTCAATTACATTCCTTGAACCAAAATCAAAAGAAATTCCTAATGAAGAAATTCCTCTTGATGAACCAGCTCATGATGAAAATAAGAATCTTGATACTATAGATGTAACTGATGACGACCTTCCATTCTAGAAAGGATAACTAATATGGGATACAAGAAAATTAGACCACATAAAAAGGTATGTTATTTCACAAAAAATAAAGTCAAATATATCGATTACAAGGATGTTGAACTTCTTAGCAAATTCATCACTCCAAATGGTAAAATTGCTTCACGCCACGCAACTGGCACATGTGCTAAATATCAAAGAGAATTAGCCAAAGCAATTAAGAATGCTCGTTATATGGGCTTATTACCTTACATTCAAGACTAATTTATTCTTAATTAGAGCCACGCTTGTGGCTCTTTTTTAATACAGGTGAATTTACCGTTCAAGTGCAACACTTCTAGACAAAAATAAAGGCTCATATCAATCCTGGTGTAAGATATAGTTGCGACACTTATCTCCAGGAGGTTCTTTATGAGCTATTCACATTTTACCATAGAAGAAAGAATTAGTATTAAACATCTACTTGCTCAAGGCATTTCAATTCGTCAGATAGCAAAAGAAATAGGAAGATCGCCCAGTTCTGTATCTGGAGAGATAAAACGTAATTCTAGGGAGCCAAATGAATATGGTGAGACATATAGAGTAAAGT
>JBNMLE010000001.1:0-101557 GCA_050874705.1 Bacilli bacterium | reverse complement strand
TTTTTATTGATATTGCCGATTCTTGTAACTTTAGGTAGTTGTAATAACAAAAAACAGTATGATTATAGTTCTTATTACGCTAAATATAATGTGCAATGTTCAGTTGATCTTTTTTGCTGGAAAGAATGGTTCCAATGGAATACATGTATTTTAGGCGTTTATTCTATTGGTTATGTTAAAGCTGAGCGAATTATTGAATGTCAATACAATTATCCCTGTCCTATTGAAGTAATGAAAGAAATTATTAAAAAGAATAAGAAAGTTGCGCCAAAACTTCGTTATTTAATATGTATTGTTGATAAACCGGCAATAGATGATACTTATATCTATTATACAATAACAGAATTTAATTATAACGAATTTATGTACTTATATAATTTTCTAGAAATTGAGCCTATGGA
This sequence comes from Bacilli bacterium, assembly GCA_050874705.1. GTDB lineage: Bacteria > Bacillota_I > Bacilli_A > RFN20 > CAG-826 > Fiminaster. The sequence goes on along the minus strand of JBNMLE010000001.1, from coordinate 101,156 downwards.
TTTTGCTTTTTTTGAATAGCCGCGCAAATAAAGAAGAAGTTTTTGCCGTTAAATTATTGAAATAAACAATTTTCGGGAAAAGAGTTGATATGTGTCTCTTATAAAATATTCTTGTCGCTAAATAGTCACACGATAGTGTTTAAAAATGATTTTCGATCACTTAACACTCAGTTATATTTTCTTCAATTCAAAACACAATTTTGTTAAACTAATAATAGAGATCAAAAGGAGAATATTTAATGAAAAAAGATAGGCTTTTAATTATCATTCCATTGTTTTTAATTTTCGGTGTTTTTGTTGCATTATTTATTGCAAAAATAGTTCTTGCTTCATTTTTTGAAACATCAGACCTCATATTGGCGATCTTGTCTTTAATATCACTATCATTAATTTTTTGGTCTAATAAAATAAAAATGCACTTTTATGCATCTTATTACATATTAGGAATATGCTTGCTTTTTAAATATCTCTTAGATGGAATTAATGTGTTTAGTAAAGGCACAGGTTTTTATACTGCAATGATGGTTCTTTCTTTTATAGCGGCTTTCTTAATATTTGATTATTTATTCCTGGAAACTCATTCATTATTAAATGTCTTTAAAATGAAAGTCGTCATAAACATTTTCTCCTTTATCTTAATAGCGTTATTTGTTGCTATGTTTGTTTTAGAATTTTCATATGTTTTAATTAATACCATCACTAATGAATTTACTATCATAGGTTTAATTTCAGCTTTTACGAATTTGTTTGCAGTTTCTCTCCCGTTATTCGGCATTCATATTGAAAGGAAACATTTATCTTGAGGTTGATTATATGTGCACAGCAATAAGACTTATTAGCAATGATACTTATGTTGGAAGGAACTTAGATTATGATTTTTCTTTTGGTGAAGAAATAGTAATTACTCCTAGAAATTATTTTTTTAAATTTAAACACGCTAATTGTATAAAAAAGCATTATGCAATTATCGGCATGGCTCATGTAGAAAATAATTATCCACTATATTATGATGCGATGAATGAGAAAGGTCTTGCAGTAGTGGGACTTAATTTTGTTGGTAACGCTATTTATTCTAATTCGCTATCCAATAGCAAAATCAACATTGCTCAATTTGAACTTATTCCTTATATCCTTTCAAAATGTAGTAATGTTAATGAAGCAAAGGAATTATTGTTTAAAACCAATGTAATGAATACATCCTTTAGTGAACATCTTCCTTGTGCATCACTTCATTATATGATCGCGGATAAAGACAATTGCATTACAGTTGAATTTGTTAAAACTGGAATGAAAATTTACAAAAACAAAGTAAATGTTTTGACTAATAATCCTCCATTTAAAGAGCAATTATTTACTTTAAATAATTATTCAAAATTGACAAGAAAAGATCCAATAAATACTTTCTCTTCACTACTTTATTTAACTAATTATAGTCGCGGTATGGGTTCAATTGGTCTTCCTGGAGATCCATCAAGTATGTCGCGTTTTGTTAAAGCAACATTTGTGCTTCATAATTCAATATTTGATAAAGATGACATATCTTCAATTAACCAATTCTTTCATATACTTCATTCAGTAGAACAGCAAAAAGGTATTTGTGAAGTTAAAGAGAATGAATTTGAATATACTATTTATTCAAGTTGTATGAATCTTAGAACAGGGGTTTATTATTATACAACCTATAATTCACACACAATTCATGCGGTAAATATGAACAATATAAATCTAGAAAACAAAGATTTATCGCGATATGAAATGATAAATAAAGAAGATATTAAGCTTCAAAATTAAATTTATTTTATAAATCTTTAATCCATTAAATTTTATATATAAAATATAAATAGGTATTTTATTATGGACAAAGAAATAGAAAGATTAGTATCACTTGAAACAAAAAGACAAAATAAAGGCATTGAGCTTATTGCAAGCGAAAATTATGCGAGTAAAGATGTTAGAAAAATGTGTGGATCTATTTTGACTAACAAATACGCAGAAGGATATCCAAATAAAAGATATTATGGTGGTTGTGAATATGTTGATCAAATAGAAAGCATTGCAATTGAAAGAGCAAAAGAATTATTTGATGTAAAATTCGCAAATGTTCAACCTCATAGTGGTTCACAAGCAAATGCAGCGGCATATAGAGCTCTTCTCCCTAATGGCGGAAAAATATTATCTCTTGTTTTAAATGATGGTGGTCATCTTACTCATGGAAGTCCAGTTAGTTTTTCTTCTCATTTATATAATTTTGTTTTCTATCCCCTTGGAGAAAATGGAAGACTTGATTATGAAAAAATATTAGATAAAGCAATCGAAGAAAAACCAGATGTTATTTTAGCTGGTTATAGTGCTTATCCATATGAAATAGATTTTAAGAAAATTAAAGATATTGCGGATAAAGTTAACGCTAAATTTATTGTTGATATGGCTCATATTGCAGGGCTTGTTGCCTCTCATGAACACATGAGTCCAATTCTTTATGCTGATATTGTTACTTCTACAACGCATAAGACTCTTCGTGGACCTCGTGGAGGTTTGATTTTAACCAATAATGAAGAATTAATTAAAAAGATTAATTCAGCGGTGTTTCCATATTATCAGGGAGGACCATTAGAACACATTATCGCCGCAAAAGCGGTATGTTTTAAAGAAGCAATGACTCCTGAATTTAAAAAATATATCAAGAAAGTAAAAGAAAACACTAAAGCATGTCGCGATGAATTATTTAGACTTGGAGCAAAAGTAAGTGATACAGAAAATCATTTATTTTTGCTTAATACTTTAGATACATTTTCCATAAATGGTCTTGAAGCTCAAAAAGCATTAGAAAATATAAATATAACAACCAACAAAAATATGCTTCCTAATGATAAATTAACGCCGAACAAAACTTCAGGACTTCGCATTGGTTTCGCAGCTATTACAACACGTGGTTGCACAAAAACCGATGCTAAAAATATCGCAAAATTAATATATCAATATTTATCTAAAAAAATAGATGATAAAAAAGCTAATGAAATCGTTTCAAAAATAACAAAGAATTGGCTTTTAATTCAAAACATCTAAAGGAGTTTAATTATGGATAAGTCTTTTAAAAACGTTATTGTAAAGGATAATTTTTACCAATCATCATCATTTTTCCCAATGCCTTTAACATTAATTGGAACACTGGATGAAAAAGGTGAAAAAACCAGTTTTGGAGCGTATTCATTAATTTTTCCTTATTATATTGCTGGAAAAGATTATTACGCGATGGTTTTAGAATGTAGAAACACATCAAATACAGCAAAAGGACTTCTTAGACATGGAAAATGCACAATTAACTTTTTACCATTTTCTAAGAAAAATTTTAAGCAACATGTCGATTTAGGTTTTCCTGGCGATACACCTGAGGAAAAGATGAAAAACTTTATGTTTACGACTATTGATGGTCTTTCACAAGAAGAATCAAAAGAAAAATGTCCAAAAATTATTAAAGAAGCATTACAAGTTTTTGAATGCACTTGGGTCAAAGAATTAGATAATGCTGAAAATGATAAAGTGCAAGATGAATATTTTCCACCTTTTCATAATTTTAACGGAATTACATCAAAATATGGTGCTCACTTCATTTTAAAAATTGATCATATTTTAATTAAGGATAAATATTACAACTCTATCATTAATGGTGCGACAAGAAATAATTATTGTCCTCTTCCAACAAACTGGGGTTATAGAGACAGTAAATATTTTTGGTGTTCAGGTTTTAGAAGGCCTACACCAGTTGGAATCCCTAATAGGGCTATTGATTTAACTTCATTACATTACGCAGCGAAAAGATTAAATACAGATGTAGTTTTTACAGACGATGCCCTAAAAACTCTAGTTAAAGTTCCAAGACCATTTTTAAAACTTGTTTTACAAGGATGCGTTAATTGGGCAGATGAAAATGGTGTTAAAGTAATTACTGAAAAAGAAATGAAAATTATCTCAGACAAAAGATCGAAAGAAAAAGGTAAGTCGAAGTAATATGCATTCTTTTATTGTTCGATATCTAATTAATAATAAAGTTCAGGTTGAAACAATAACATCCAACTCTCCTAGTGAAGCAAGAAGAGAAATTTTAAGCAAATATAAAGGCGCTTTAATTTTGTCAATTAGATGTATTGATTATGATAATGATTCGAGGATCTATTAAATGAAAAAGAAATTTTCTGGATTTGATTATGTTTTGTTAAGTTCAATGCTTATTCATATTATTTTGGGAATCTTAATAATTATTTTCTCAAACGATTCTTTTGAAAAAAACAATATTTTCATTGGTTCTATTTTAATGGTTTCAGGCGTCCCTTCTTTGTTAATATTTATTGCTGCAAAAGGACATAAGAATTTTAGAAAATTTCCTTATTTAACAAGTTCAATAATTGCTTTTGTAATAGGATTCATTTTTATTATTTTTAATGAAATCACACTTGAACATATGTTTTTAGCGGTTGGTATATTTGATATCATTCGCGGCTTATATGAAACAGTTGATGCTTCGCTAGAAATAAAAGTTAATAAATTAGAAATATTAGAAGTGCTTTCAGCTGTTGGCGATATTGTTTTTGGTGTTTTGCTTTGTATTGAGTTATCACCAGGAGGTTATAGAAACCATTTAATATTTATGGGATCGGCCTTGTTATTGGTTGGTATTAAATTCTTATTAGATCTTATTTTCGATTTAAAAAGCCATGGTTAATATTTAGCCATAACAAAATCTTTAAAGGCTAACGCATTGTTAACATTATCAAATCTTGCCATAAAATATTCATCACCCATACACAAAGCAATAGCTTTATCATAATAGCCATGTTCAATAACAAAATCCTTGTAGTTTATGGTTATTTCTTCTAATGAATGAACATATTTAAAGCGATTCTTCCTGCTAACAGAAATAGCAATATAATGTTTTCGATCAAGATTTTTATTTATTTTATTAAACGCAATTATGTCAGCATAACATTCATAATAGCTATCATTTAACGCTATTGAAAGAAGTTCAGGAGTATCTCCCCCAGGGGAGCGCATATTAACTTCAAGTCCAAGAATATCTCCTTTTTTACCAAGCCCTTCTTTATCTTGTAAAAGTCTAAAGAATTCAATATGGAAGCAACGCTTTCTTATTCCAAACGCTTTAACAACGTTTTTCCCCATTTCTCTAAATGAAGGATCCATATCCATAATCGCATAATAATAATCATCAATATCATCGTTAACCACATTTGCTACTGGTATGGGAAATGTTTCGTTATACATTAGTAGTGGATTTGAATCATCATCAACAATTCCATCGAATGTTGTTATTTCGCCATTAATGTATTCTTCGATAATATATTGTTCATTTGGTTTATTTTTCAAAAATGAAATTAGATCATTTTCATCTTTAATTTTAAATGTATCGCTAGCACCGACACCATTATCTGGTTTTGCAAAAAGAGGATAGCCAACTTTATTAGCGAACTCCTTTAATTCATCAAGATTTTCGCTTAGTGTATATCGGGCAACTTTAACTCCTGCTTTAGCGAAGTATTCTTTCATTTTTGATTTATATTTAATTTTGTCCATTTCAAAAGGATAAAATCCATTTTTAACATGCTTATATTCTCTTAGTTTAGAATCTGACATTAACCAAAATTCATTATTTGATTCAATATAAGATATTTCGCCATATTTGTTTTCTAAATAATCTAGTGCATTTTTCATCCATGAAAGATTAGAAAGATCGCTTACAAAACAATATTCTTTTAAATAATTTTTGAGTTCATCATTAATTTCATTTTGTGGTGTATCACCAATTCCTAAAACAGTAACACCACGCTCAGAGAGTGCTTTTACAAAGTGAGAGTATATTTTTGGGAAGTTTGGAGAGATAAATACAAAATTCATATTTTCATAATATAACAAAATTGTATTTAGCGATAATAGATATTAAATATTTATTTAAAATGATATTATTTATATATGAAATTTGAATTCTCTAAACTAAATATTGCCAATATTGTTCTATCAATTTTAGTTTATTTCTTTGGTTTATATTTATTAACTAATAATCTAATCTTAGGAAGCAATCCTACAGGCGAGCAATCATTTTCTTTTTTCATTTTGCTTTTCATGTTTTGCCTTTTGTTCTTTTTTATATTAATTGCGTTAAATGTTATAAAAAAGAATTACAAGCCTTCTTATATTCTTCTTTGTGCCTGTTTATTTATATTTATTATCGGCATTATTAATTATTTAACTATGTCCTTAGAAAGGAATTTTTCATTTAACGATTATAACGGAAATATTGTTTCTTTTTCATATGTCGTAAGCGACACAAAAATATTTCAATATAGATTATCGTTTTTTATTTTGATACTTTTATTTTTCTTTACAATGGATGTTGTCCCAAAGATATTTAAGAAGTTTGATATTGCATCAATATACGCTCTTATATTTCTTACATTTGTTGTTGTTTTAGCGGTTATTTCATATTTTATAGAAGGGTCTAATTATATTAATTTTCTTAAAAATTTATCTTCTGAAAATCCTTATGTTTACGCTGTTAAGAGTCTTTTTGTACATCGAAATAATTATGGAATTATTTTATTTGGTGCATTATGTTCATCGCTTTATTTGCATAGCAAAACAAAGAAATTTTATTGGTTTATATTCGATATTTTCTTCTTAATCAATATGTTCTTTACTTTATGTAAAACAGGATTGGTATTATCTATTTTATTAAATGTAGCTTATTTAGTTATGCGTTTTTGTCTTTCATACAAAGAACACAAAAAGAGAAACCTTATATCTTTAGCTTCTATTTGTGGATTATGTGCAATATTTATTGTAGGAGTGATAACAATTTTAATAGTAAAAGGGAAATTTAATTCTTTCCTAGATAATTTCTTTTCTAAAAATGTTTTCAGAACAATTGAATCGAGGTTTATTCTTTACAAAAACGCAGTTGATGTGGTGATGTCCACAAATATTGTTACTGGGGCAGGCTACAAAGTTTTCAATGATATATTGTTTAATATTAATGGTTATACAACTTTTTCACATAACGGTGTTCTTGAACTTTTTGGTACGGGCGGAATCATTTTAGTTACTTTTAGCATCTTGTTTGTAATTTATTTTATTTATCATTCTTTCAAAGATACTAAAACAAATAAAAATGATGCATTATTTGGCCTAATATTAATGTTTGTTTGCCTTATTTATACAATGTTTGAGAGCGGTTCAATACTTTTTGCTTCAACAAGCGATTATATGTATTTATCAATTCTTATATTTGTTCCTTTGCTTCAAAAACATCCAATTTCTTATTAATTGAGCTTATCAAATTATTTGCTTTATTTATAAATATAAATAGAATATTAGTATATGAAAGTTGATATTGTACACGATTGGCTAACAAATATGGGCGGCGCAGAAAACGTCGTCTTATATTTCCATGATATATATAAAGATGCACCTGTTTATACATCTGTATGCGCTCGTAGTAATTTATCTAGCAAATTTGATGATGTAAGAATTATTTCTTCATCCTTGCAAGGAAAAAAAGAAGAGATTTTAAATCATAAATTATATTTTCCGATGATGCCTCAAGCTTTTAGAAAAATGGAACTTGAACCATGCGATGTTGTATTAACAAGTTCTTCTAGTTGCGCAAAACAAGTTGCTATACCTCAAGGCGCTATTCACATAGTCTATTGTCACACACCAATGAGATATGCTTGGAGCGCTTATAAACAATATCTTAAATCATCATCTTTTTGGAAAAGACCTTTAATAAGAATTCTTATTCATAGAATGAGAAAACTAGATCTTGAAAGCAATGATAGAGTTGATTATTTTATTGCTAATTCAACCGAAGTCCAAAAGCGCATTAAAACATATTATGGTAGAGATTCAGTTGTCATTCATCCTGGTGTAGATATATCTAGATTTACAATGACAGAAGATAATGATGGATTTTATTTGATAGTTTCTCGTTTTGTCTCGTATAAAAGAATTGATTTAGCCATTGAAGCATGTAATAGGCTTAAAAGACCATTAATAATTATTGGTGATGGCGATGAATCAAAAAATTTAAAGAAAATTGCCGGAAACACAGTTACATTTATTAAAGGATTAAGCCAAGAAGAAATTGCTTTTTTCTATTCAAGATGTAAAGCATTTTTATTTCCTGGAGAAGAAGATTTTGGCATTACTCCAGTTGAAGCTATGGCGTGTGGCAAACCAGTCATCGCGTATAGCAAAGGTGGAGTTCTTGATACAGTAATTAATAAGAAAACAGGTCTATTTTTTAAATGGCAAAGTGTTGAATGCTTATGCGAAGCAATACTTCATTTTGAAAGTATGGAATGGGATCCAAAATTTATACGTAAACATGCTGAAGAATTTGATGTCCCAATTTTTGAAAAGAAAATCAAAGATTTTGTTGATAAGTGCTATAAGGAAAAACATCAATGATTTATATAAATGGCCGATTTTTAACAAAGAGTATAAGCGGTGTAGTCCGTTATGGGATTGAAGTTGTCAAACAATTTGATACACCAAACAATCAAGACAAAATTGCCGTTTTAGTGCCTAAAAACTCAAAAATTAATATTTCATTTGAATTTATAAAGATTATTCCTATTGGTATTTTTAAGGGCAATTTATGGGAGCAAATATCTTTATCTAATTTCATGAAAAAGCATAAAAATGATAAGCTTTTGAATTTGTGTAATGCATCTCCTTTATTTGTTAAAGGTTATACTGTTGTTCATGATATAACATTTTTATATAAACCAAGAACTTATTCACTTCCTTTTACCCTTTGGTATAAGTTTTTAATTAAAAAGAAAATTAATTCTGATTTTATAACATTTACAGTGAGCCAATTTTGTAAGAGTGAAATCATTAAATATTATAATGTTGATCCTAATAAGATCGTTGTAGCGCCTTGTGGCATTAATGAACCAGTTTTAGATATTGATAATTCAATACTTAAAAAATATAAACTTCAAGGTGTCCCGTATTATCTATTTGTTGGAGCAAATTATCCTCATAAAAACATTGATTTAATTTTTAAATTAGCAAAGGAAAATCCAAACAAAACATTTGTCCTTGTTAGTAAAGGTCTCCAACATGAATACATGAAAAATGTCGCCATAATTAATGAACCTGTTTCTAATAAAGAATTAAAATCTTTATATAAGAACGCTGATACATTAATTCAATTGTCAAAATATGAAGGATTTGGATTGCCTCCATTAGAAGCCGCGATTAACGGCACCAAAAATCTTCTTTTAAGCGATATACCAATTTTTAGAGAAATATATGGTGATGGGCCAAATTATGTTGATATAAATAAAGATTTTAAATTGCCAATTTTATTACCTCTTCCAAAAAACTATATTTCAAACCTTGCAAAGAAATATTCTTGGAAGAAAACCGCTGATATAATATTAAAAACATTAGAAGAGAAGACAAAATGATTTATAAATTAGAACCAATATTTAAAGAAAGAATATGGGGGAATGTAGAGATTTCAGCTCTATATGACTTACCAATCAATAAATATGCTCCTATTGGTGAAGCATGGATTTTGTCTTGCCTTCCAAAGAATTTATCAAAGATCGAAAATTCACGCGTGCATCAAACGCTTCGTTCAGTTTTTGATAAAAACAAAGATATTGTCGCAAAGGGATTTACAAATTCTAAATTTCCATTATTGATTAAATATATTAATTCTCGTACACCTTTATCAATTCAAGTTCACCCATCTTCAAAAAATGAATTTTGGCATATTCTTGAATGTAAAAAGAATTCCTATATTTATTACGGCTTTAAAAAAGATATGACTAAAGAAAAGGTTGAAAAAGCAATTAAAGACGGAACAATATGCAACTATTTAAATAAAATTTATGTTCAACCAGGAGATTGTTTTTATATTCCTGCTGGAACAATTCATGCGATTGGTAAAGATATCTTTTTAGCGGAAATTCAACAAAGCTGTGATATCACATATCGTGTATTTGATTATAACCGTCTAGATCAAAATGGTGAGCCTAGAGAACTTCATATTAAAGAAGCAATTGAATGCATAAATTATTCAAAAACTGAAGTTGATAGAACTCAAATTCATTGTAAACCAGATTTAGATACTCACGAACTTGTAAAAACTCCATATTTTAAAGTTAAAAGAATTTGTGTTAGAGGGACATATCGATTTAATTGTGATGATTCTTCTTTCCATTTTTTAACCATTTTAAACGGCTTTGGCATCGTTAATAGCGGCGAGCACATTCTTCAAGCAAAAAAGACTGATGCTTTCTTCGTAACCGCAGGTCATGGCAATTATTCATTTTCAGGAAAGGCAGAATTAATATTTGTTACTTTATGAACAACCCAAAAAGATATCGCATAGTTAGAAAATTATCCCCACTTGTAAAAAAGATTCTTCCAAAATCTTGGTTTGAAAAATTAAAAAAACATTTCAAAAAAGGTGTTTCCTATAAAGCTAGTGAACGAATTCCTTATGAAAAAGGGCATTATGAAAACGGCATTAATTATTTTGGCCATTTAAAAGCAAATATAGGCCTTGGACAAGGTTCTAGATTATATGGATTATCTCTTTTTAAAAGCGAGATTCCATCATGCTTTATTAATGTTCCTCTTCCAAATTCTATTAAGCAAGAGGATAACTTTTATGGTATCGAGTTATCAAAAGAACCAAAATATTCCATTAATTTATTTCACATTAACCCAGAGAATTTCTTTGCGTTAGAAATGCTATTTGAACAAGACATATTGGATTATAGATATAATATTGGAACCTTCTTATGGGAACTTGATCATATACCATCTAGTTGGATTCCATATTTAGATTTATTTGATGAATTTTGGGTTCCTTCTAAATTTATTAAAGATTGTTTAAGGGAAGTTACAACAAAACCAATCTATGTAATTCCATATGGTATGGAAAGAATTAATGTTAAAGAACTTCCTCGCGCGTTTGATTTCCGTGATAAATTTACTTTCTTAACAATGTTTGATAGCAAATCTAACATTGAGCGAAAAAACCCTATCGCAGTGATTAAATCCTTTAAAAATGCTTTTGAACATTATCCATATGTAAGACTTGTTGTTAAAACAAATAATCTTACAAAAGAAGATAACGCTATTCTTACTAATGAAATAAAAGGTTATAAAAATATTGAACTTCTGCAAGGGAATTTGTCTCGAGAAGAATTATTTTCGCTTATTAAGGCATCGAAATGCCTTGTTTCGCTTCATAGAGCTGAAGGATTTGGTCTTCCTTTAGCGGAAGCGATGTCGTTAAATGTTCCTGTTATTGCCACTGATTACTCTTCAACTAGAGATTTTGTAAATTCAAAAAGTGCATATGTTGTTAAATATTCGTTGGTCAAATCAAATGTTTCATATCAAAACGAATCCAATTTCTTTTGGGCCGATCCTGATATTGAAGATGCCTCTAAACAAATGCTCAATGTTTTTAACGGATATAAATTAGAAGAAAAACTCAAAAATTCTAAAGAGATAATAAAAAATTATTTATCAATCAAAAATTCATCGTCATTGATGGAAGATAGATATAAACAAATTATTTAATTAATTTAAAAAGATCGATATATTTTCTTGCTATTGAATACCAACTATTTTTTTCTAAATACTGATTCAAATTGTCAATCATTTTTGATGTATCATTCTCAAACAAATAAGATATTCCATCCGCAATTGATTGAGGATCAACATTTTCTATTTGATATGAACAATTTTCTAGTTCTTTGAAAATGTTTTGTTTACTCAAAAGAAGTGGTCTTCTTATAGAAGTTAAAAACCTGACCGCTCCTGAAGCACTTTCACCAGTGTTGTGATAAGGAAGAGCGCAAATATCAGCGTTTTCTAGAAGAGATATTGATTGATTATTGTCTAAATAATTGGAGTTTAAATATACATTATTTTCAAGGTCATTTTCTTTTATAAAATCAACGCATTTTTTATGATATTCTTTTGATTCCTTGCTATTAAAAATTGAGCATGACATTATCAATAAAATATCTTGGTACTTTTCCTTTAAAATTTTAACAGATTGAATTAATTCATATTGTCCTTTATGTGGCAACAGAAATCCATATGAACCAATGACGTGTTTTGATTGTATCTTATTCTTTTCTTTTATTAATTTTGCAGGAACATAAGGAGCCAAGATTTGACCGTGCGGAATTATGTGAATTATGTTTTCTTTAATTCCAAACGAAATCAAACGATCCTTGTCTTGTTGTTGATGGACAATAATTGCGGAACAAATGTTTAATTTGCTAGAAATTGTTTTTAAGGAAACTTTTTTATTATTTAAGGTAGCATCTTCAGTTTTATGAATCTCAAGGACGATTTTTTTAGTTTTTGAAACTTCTTCAATTATTTTTTTCAAGTTTTCTAGTGAAAAGAAACCGAAATTAAATTGAATTAATACGATATCTGACAAACAGTCTTTTAAAGCACTAATTAATTGGTTTACATTGGAATCACTCGCGTCTTTCCATAATCTTTTTCTTACAAATGATTCGTCAGGCGAGATTAAAACATTTTTATTTGGAAAAATTTCATAATCAACATGATATTTAGTCGCATTTAATAATAATTTTGAGTATTCCGCAATTCCACATTTGCTATTCCATGTTGACACTAATGCAACTTTATAATGGTAACTATTATTTTTGATTCGATCTATAAAATTGATCCATCTTTCTGATACTTTTTCCCAAGAAAATTCATTTTTTATTAAATTATAGGCATTTTCTATTTTTTCTTTGATTGTTTCTGAATCAATATTCTCATAAAAATATCGTAATAATTTGGTTAATTCTTTTTCATTTGGTTCACACCATGTAGAAACGGTACCATTTTGAGTTTTAATGTGTGTCTTTGCTTTTTCTATCGTATAACCATAAATTAAAGAAGTATCTTCATTTGCAAAATCCTTTAATCCGGTATTGGTACAAACAATTGTAGGAATCTTTGCAAGCATTGCTTCTGCAACTGGAAGACCAAAACCTTCTCCCCTTGATGTTGATATATAACAGTTGCAAGCTTTATACAAACCATATAATTCATTTTTTGGTAAATCTACATTTATCCATTCAACTTCAGGGGAATTAGTTGTTTGTAAGTCTTTTAGAAGCTCTTTTACATTATTGTGAGGATTTGGAAATGTTTTTAAAACAAGACAAACATCATCGCTTATGGTAAAAGCTTTGAAATATGCTTTTAAAAGAACATCAATTCCTTTTCTTGGAAATGCAGACGAAATATTAAGGAATTTAACTCTCTTTTTTGTGCTTAATTTGTATGGTTTTATATCATTAAAATTTTCAGGGAGAGATACCCCGACTCCAGTTGTAACGACAGGAATACTTAATCCACATTCTATTAATTGTTTTGTAACATAATCACTCATCGTACCAATACCATTTAGATATTTGTTAAATCCGCTTATAAATTTTTCAGGAATTATACTTTCTTCCCAACCAAAAAATTGAAAATTGTATGCTCCATTAACATCGTTAACTCTAGGCGGATACATATTTCTAATTGTGATATCAGGATACACGACATTTTTTGATTTTTCGTATAGTTTTTTAGCAAGTGGTTTATCGATTAGATCTTTGTCATTTGCTGCATAGTCTCCGGGACCTTCGGTTGGATAAATAGAGACGTCATAAACACCTTTTTTATAAATATTTTCAATTAATTCTTTGTTGACTATAGCTAGACTATAAGAAGTTTCAAAAGGGCCTTGTAATTGAAGAGATTCTAATTGTTTAGAATTAAATTTTTCAATCATCTGTTTAAGAAGCTTTTCAGTATCAGTTTTTTCTAATTTGCTGATACGATCATTCTGAACTTTTATTATTTTATTTCTCAGCTCTTTATTTTTAACGATTTCGCCAATCAATGCAGCGATTAAAGAATAGTTTTTTTCTTCGAATGTGATTCCTCCAATGTCCATAGTTTCTCTAATAGCGGAAGAATCATATGCAACAACAGGAATTTCTAATTTCATTGCTTCTAGAAGTGGTACTCCAAAGCCTTCATGCTCACTCATACAAAGAAAAACAGAAGCATTTAAATAATATGTTTTTAAGTCTTGTTCGCTCACTTTTCCTGGCAAAAAGACACTATTTTGTAAATCATTACTTTTAATGAATCTTTCAACTTGTGCAAGATATTCAGCATTTGACTTATCGCCTATTAAGAATAGTTTTGCTTTGTCATTAAAATACTTTTTGTAAAGTTGAAAAGTTTTAATCACATCGATCTGTTTTTTGTTTTTTACAATTCGGCCTGTAAAAAGTATATTTTCTTGTTCTTTTAAAGCTTTATCTAATTCATTATTAATTTCTGTATTATTAAATCTATCTAGAGAGATTTGGACTGGCAAGACGCCAATATTTTTATAACCCATAGCGACTAATTCTCTTCTTGAAAAGTTGCTATCCGCGTAAGCAAAATCTACATAATTTTTATATTCTTCAGTTTGTTTTAAACCGATTCTTACATATTTTTTTATATAATCGTTATCAAAGAAATGCTCCGGCGTAATGTTGTGATATATTAAAACTTTTTTGCATGGTAAAGAAGTAATTTTTTCAAATGAATCAAATCCCATTGAATGATGGATTATTAGAATATCATCTTTTGAAATTTTTATTGTATCAAGTTTTTTAATTTTATTTTCTAGACTTTCCCCAATATTATCTGCATAAATATCAGAGATATAATTGTTCTTTTCTAAAAGTTTTTGAATTAAAAAAACTTCATTAGAAATTGCGTCTCCTTTTACAATTGAGGGATGAAATTGGTGTATTTTCATATGTCTATTTTCCTAACAATGAATCTCTAATTTTTTCCAAAACTTCTATTGTATGTTCATTAAAGGCTGATTGTCTTTCATATATGTCTTGGAACATAAAGTGTGTCATTTTTCTAGAAAAACGTTTTATTAAAATTTTAAATTTCTTAAAATGGCCATGTGCTTTAAGCTCTGGATCTTTTAATTCTTGATATGACTTTAAAATAGATATTTCATCATCGATTTGTTCAATGAGTTCATTCACGTTATTGAAGCTAGAAACTTTCGTTCTAAAATCAGGCATATCTAATTGTTTAGCCTTTTTTTCTAACTTTTTCTCCAACTCATCTGACGCTATAACATTTTTATTTACATTAATCATTTTTTATTTCCTCAAATGTCCATGAATGCTTAATAGATGTTGTACCAACTTCGTTAGAATTAGAAACAACATTAAGTAAGGCATATTCTTTATAAAAATCAATAGGTGTACCATTAACATCAACAATTGATACATTCACTGAGTATTCACCTTTTAGTAGTGGAAGACTATCGATATTAAAGGTTACTCTTCCGGAAGAGCCTAATTCATAAGGTACTTCAATTTTGTCAATTTGCGTATTTGTGCCATAAATATATCGTTGATCTCTTGTTAGGAAGCCCATTCCGAAGACATATTTATATTTGTTTTCATATTCGATTTTATATTCAATAACTAATTTACAAGGCGCGTTTGTTTCGTGAATCCATGTTTCTTTTCCGTTTTTATCTATCATATATGCTTTTTTGATTTGGCCTAAGAAAAGTCCGAAATGATTTTGCGTTTGATCTAGATTAGAATTTTTCGAGGTGGCTGCACGTTTGTCCATTTCTAACTTTTTAACTCTTTGTCTATCTTCCTCATCAAGCATTCTAATCTTTGATTCATTAGACATATATTCAAGGTATAGATCAACTGCTTCTGCTGAAGGGCCGTCATAGCGAACTTGACCTTCTTCTATCCATATTGCTCTATCGCAAAATGATTGAATTGTATTACTATCATGTGTGACCAAAACGATAGTTACACCATGAGCTTTTAAGTCATTTAATTTTTTAAAACATTTTTGTTGGAAATTCATGTCACCAACCGCAAGAATTTCATCAATAAGCAATATATCAGCATCAACATTAATTGCCACTGAAAAAGCGAGTCTCATGTACATTCCTGAAGAATATGTTCTAACAGGGTTATCAATAAATTCTTCTAATTCACTAAAAGCAATAATATCATCAAGTCTTGCATCGATTTCTTTTCTAGATAATCCAAAAATTGATGCGTTTGTATAAATGTTATCTCTTCCTGACATATCTGGATGGAAACCAGCACCTAATTCAATAAGAGAGGAAATTCTTCCATTAGTTTCAATTGTTCCACCATTAGGATAATAAATACCAGTTAGCATCTTTAGCATAGTGGATTTTCCGCTTCCATTACGACCAATTAAGCCAACAGTTTCACCTCTATGAATATCAAATGAAACATTATTTAAAACTTCTCTTTTTTCATAATGATTTCTTTTCCAAAACAAGATTCTTTCTTTTAAAAGAGTTCCTTTATCAAAATAAACCTTAAAGTTTTTTGAAACATTCTTTACAGAAATTAAAACATCTTTATCCATATTATAATTCCTCCGCGAAACGTTTCTTTAATCCTTCAAATGTAAAGAAACCTATTAATAAAAATACAATTGCGTAAACCGCACCAACCCAAAGAGTGGAAAAATCAGGCCACATTCCATAATAAAGGATATTTTGAAATCCTTGAACAATGCTTGTCATTGGATTGAAATAAATAAATATCCATTTATATTTTTGTCTATCACCAGCTAATATTTTATCAAGCGAATACATTATTGGTGTGCAATAGCACCAGAACATTGTAACGATTGAAAGAATATGTTCCATATCTCTAAAATAAACTGTAATTGATGAAGTAAGGAAACATAAACCTAACGCAAACATATATTCGATCACAAATAGAAGTGGTAAAGCTAAATAAGGCAAGAAATTATATGATTGGTTAACATTTTCAATAACATAAGGACCCGCTAAATAACCTGCTTGGATACTATGAACAGTTACATTAATACCGACAACAACAAAAATAATAATGAAACAATAAAGCATGTTTATGAATGCGGTTGTTACATATGAAATTGGTAATACTTCTCTTGGGAATCTAATTTTAGTAACAAGTGATTTTTGATTTAATACCGCTCCAGAGCCACCAGCAACTGATGTTTGAATGAAAATCCAAGGTATTAAACCAACAAATAGATATAAATAGAAATCGCTTATGTCTGATTTAAGTAATACACCAAATAAAAGTGTATAAACAACTAATTGAAGAAGTGGATTTAAAAATGTCCAAAGAAAGCCAAGAACAGATCCTTTATATCTTCCTCTTAATTCCCTGTGTACCAAACCAAAAATCATTTGGCGGTAATTATATATATCTTTAAAAACATTATTCTTCATCATTTTTATTCCTAAAATAATTTAAAACTTCTAGCAGTGTTTCATCTATATTGTGTTCTTTTTTAAAACCAGTATCATTTTTAAGCTTATTTATATTTGCTTTTATTTCTGGTGTGTCAATTGGTCTAAACCTATTTTTATCAATAACGACATTAATCTTTGCTTTTGAAAGTGAAATTAATTTGCTAAGAATTTCAGAAATTTCTATGCTATTGCCAGAACCAACATTATATAATTGACCACTTTGTCCTTTTTCGATTAATAAACGGTATGCATTAACAATATCTCTTACATCAGAAAAATCCCTTTTAGCGGATAAATTGCCAACATATATATTTCCATCTTTATTTGTTTTTTCTATGTCTACAATTTGTTTGGCAAAATTGCTAACCACAAATTGTGTTGATTGACCAGGACCGATATGATTAAAAGATCTAGCACATATAACATCAAAACCATAATTTTTGTGGTAAATTAAAGCTATTTTTTCTTGTGTTACTTTACTTAATGCATAGAAATTTAATGGATCGGTTTCAATATTCTCATCTATTAAATTTTTATTAACTTTACCATATTCTTCACTTGAACCAACTATTAAGATTCTTGGTCTTAAATTTAATTTTCTAAGTGCTTCGAAAATGTTAATTATTCCTATTACATTTATGTTAAATGTTAATGATGGATTGTCCCATGATAATTTTACAGAAGATTGAGCCGCTAAATGGATGATGTAATCTGGTTTTATTTCATCAATTGTTTTTATAATTTCATCTTCATTAAGGATATTTAAATCTACACACTGACCATTAAAATTTTGTTTTTGGCTTTCTAATTTGCTACCGAAAACATCGTATCCGTTATCAATTAAATTTTTGCAAAGATACGGTCCAACAAATCCTGAAGCGCCAATAACAAGAATTTTTTTCATTATTTTTCGTTTTTAACAAGCTCCAAATCGTTTTTAACCATGCGAGAAACAAGTTCTTCAAAACTAATTTCTCTCTTCCAACCTAATTTTGCTTCTGCTTTACTTGGATCACCGATTAATAATTCAACTTCAGCTAGACGATAGAAGTCTTTATTAACTTTGACAAGAACTTTACCTGTGTTTTTATCGACGCCAACTTCATCAATTCCTTTGCCTTTAAATTCAATATCAAATCCAAGAGCGGTAAATGCTGCTTTTGCAAAATCGCGAACTGTTCTTGTTTCGCCTGTTGCAACAACATAATCATCCGGTTTGTCTTGTTGAAGCATTAAATACATTGCGCGGACATAATCTTTTGAATGTCCCCAGTCTCTTTTTGCATCGAGGTTTCCAAGTTCGATATGATCTTGAAGGCCTAATTTGATTCTTGCCGCTCCATGAGTAATTTTTCTTGTAACGAATTCTAAACCACGTCTTTCTGATTCGTGATTAAATAAAATTCCGGAGCAAGCAAATAATCCATATGATTCACGATAATTAATTGTAATCCAGTGTCCATATAATTTAGCTACGCCATATGGACTTCTTGGATAAAATGGTGTTGTTTCTGATTGAGGAATTGCTTGGACTTTACCAAACATTTCGCTTGTTGAAGCTTGGTAAAATCTAATTTTTGGATTTGTAAGTCTAATAGCTTCAAGCATATTTAATACCCCTAATCCATCGATTTCAGCAGTGGAAATAGGGGAATCCCATGATGATTTAACGAAAGATTGAGCCGCTAAATTGTATACTTCATCTGGTTCCGATATTTTAAGGGCATCAATAAGCGATGCGACATCAGTCATATCAGCATATATAAATCTAATTTGTTCTTTTAAATGTTCGACATTTCCGTAATCTTCTTTCGATTTTCTACGGATAATTCCAAACACCTTGTAGCCTTTTTCAAGTAAAAGTTCGGCAAGATAACTTCCATCTTGTCCAGTAATTCCAGTAATTAATGCATGTTTCATTTTTTAAATCCTTTTTAATTGAATGTTTTTATTTTACAACATATTGTAAACAATATCACTTACATTTATTAAACGCCTTTAGCTTTAAAAACTGCAGGAACAGTTAAAATAATCATTTTCAAATCAAAAAATAAACCTCTTTTGTAATAATAAGCAAGTTCTAGTTTTTGTCTCTCGCCATCATCATATTCCGCTGTTCCACGGCCATAAATTTGCCAATATCCTGTTAAACCTGGTTTTCCTGATGTAATTATTTTTTGTTCTTCTTCAGTGAAATTATCTTCAAGTTCATGAATTGTTATTGGTCTAGTACCGACAAAAGACATTTGTCCTGCGAAAATATTGAACAATTGAGGAAGTTCATCTAGAGAAGTTTTTCTAAAGAATTTTCCAACTTTTGTTATTCGTGGATCATCAATTAATTTTCTTTCCTTATCCCATATTTCTTTTTGTTCAGGAGTTAAATATTTATCAATGTTGGTTTCAGCATCTTGATACATAGTTCTAAATTTAAAAACATGTATGATTTTTTTGTTTTTCCCAACGCGAGGATCTTTAAAAATTACTGGACCTTTGCTGGTGCTTTTAACAATAATTGCAATAATTAGCATTGGAATAGCAAGAATAATAATTGCTAAAAAAGACATAACAATATCGAATAATCTTTTAATAGCAAAATAAAACCAATTTCCTTTAATTTTTGTATTATTTGTTTTCATAATCTTCTTCTAATATTTTGTTTACGCATTGATATAGAGATTCCCCAACAATATCCGGTTTAGCGTCTTTATTTTTAGGGCCTAAAATCATCGCTGTTTTGCATCCAGCGTTTTGGCCACATTTAATATCTAAATCAGCATCACCAACGAACCATGATTTAGAAAAATCTATGTTAAATCTTTTTTGCGCTTTTAATAGCATTCCAATTTTTGGTTTTCTACAATCACAATCAATTTTTAATTCTTTTACTTCACCAGGGAATCCACTTTCAGGGTAGTGAGGGCAAAAATATATTGCATCTAAATATGCTCCCTCTTTGCCTAATAAAGTTTCCATTTTTTTGTGTATCTCATCTAAACCATTGAAAGTTAAATCTCCGCGCGAAATAACTGGTTGATTTGTTATAACGATTGCTAAATAACCTGATTCATTTATTTTTTTAATTGCTTCCGCGGCATGAGGAAGAAGCTCAAACTTGTTTATATCAGAAAGATGTCCTCTATGAATATTAATTGTCCCATCTCTATCTAAAAATATTGCTTTTTGAGAATGAGAAATATTTTTGTTGGCAACAATTTTATTTTTAATATCGTTTGTGACACTTTGAAGTCTTTCAATAGTTCCAGCGTCTTTGACATATTCACTTGAAGAATATGAATAAACCTTATTAGATGGAATAAAACTATTAATAAAGTCTTTTTCCATGTCTTTCTTTTCTGGTTTAACAAAATATTCTAGGGCTTTTGGTGAAATAACATATATTCCAGCGTTTACTAAATTGTGATAGAAATAATTTCTTACATTATGTTTTGAATCCATTCCTTTGACGATATTATTTTCATCAACAATAAGCAGATCGCTATCAAATGGATGAGAATTTGGGTGTGAAAAAAGTGTAATAAGAGCGTTATTACTTTTATGAAAATTCACCATTTTTTCAAAGTCTATATCTTCAATTAGATCCCCAAAAAGCAAAATAAAGTCATCGTGCATTTTATCTTTTAAATAATATAAAGAACCTGATGAACCTAATGGTTCAGTTTCTTCGATGTAATCGATATTAACGCCAAATGAAGAGCCATCTTTAAAATAGTTTTTTATTACATCGCCTAAATAGCCCACAACAATAGTGATATTTTTGATATTTGAGGCTTTTAATGTATCTATTTGTCTTTCAAGAATTGATTTATTATCTAATTTGACCATTGGTTTTGGAATCTCGTGTACTAGATTGCCAAGTCTAGTGCCTTTGCCACCGGCCATTATAACTGCATTTATATTTAACATATTGCAATTATATCATATATAATTATTTTTATAATTCATTTTTGAGGTGCCACTATGAAAAAAGAAACAATTGAAAGAATAAGACGTTTTACAAGTGATAGAGATTGGGACAAGTTTCATAGTCCTGCAAATCTTGCAAAAACAATAGTTATTGAAGCTTCTGAATTATTAGAATGCTTTCAATGGAATAATGAAAATTATAAAATTGATAAAGTTAAAGACGAATTAGCGGATGTTATCGTAAACTGTCAAAATTTGCTCGATAAATTAAATTTAGATGTTGATGATATAGTAAATAAAAAAATGGATCAAAATGAAGCAAAATATCCTGTATCAAAAGTTAAAGGTATTGCTAAAAAATATAACGAATTAGACTAATATGAAATTTGAAAGAAAAGACTTAACATCGAAGTTTTTGGAATGTTATAACCATTATAATGGTAAGAATATTTATTATTTGAACTTAGAAAATGGTGAAATAGAATTTGTGGATAAAGCAAAATTTAAAAAATTTGCTTCAACTTTCGATTATCAAAACTTTTTAAAAAGAAAATATTCTATAGAAGAACACTTATATGTATCTTTATTGCTAGAGGATAAAAAACGCTTTATACCACCTCCATTTCCAGAGAAGGATATTAAAGAAAGCTATTATTCCAATGAACAAACTCTTTCTTACGACAAATATAGGAATAATTTTTTGAAAGATTTAATAGAATCATATTTTGATGATATAAACATTTTTGAGATAAAAGCTTCAACAAAAAGTGTTGAAAAAATATATGTTTTACTAAAAAAATTGTATGATTCAAATATTTTTGAATTGTTTTCAAAAGAAAATATTATTCAAATGAATTTCGGTGAAGTAGATACTTACTGCCATATTGATGGTGAAGAAAAAACTATTAAAATTGAAACAGGTAGTGAAGGATTATCAAATCTATTGACAATTATAAAAGGGAATAAAGACATTGATATAAATGTTGTAAATTCTTTTAGAAAAGCCACTACAATTAAACTCGTTAAAGAAAATATTGCTAGAGAAACCGCTATTAAGAATTATTTAAAATATGAATCAGCTGAGGTTGACTTTGATGAATATGTGCCTTGTTTTGAAATTGATAATTATTGTTTAAGATACAACGATTATATTAGAAAAAGTGCTTTTGTAGAAATATATGAAATTTTTAGTAATCTACTTTTCATTGTTCAATATATAAAAGATAACAATCTAAAATATACTGAAAAAGATTCTCTTTTCTTATTACGGGATAAAGGTAAAGTAGTAAAAACGAATATTATTGATTTTGCTGTTCCAGTTTGTTTTGTTAATTTAAATCCACTTGTCACTATTAGAAATAGAGTTTTAATTAATGAATATCAAAACATTGAATTTAAAATTTATAAATGTGAAGAAAAAAGCTTTAGAAATTCTACAAAGATCGTTTCATCTTTTGTAGTTATGATATATGACCTTAATAAACGCAATGTAATTTTTGAGAAGAAGATTTCCCATTCTGATCATTTTGTTCAACAGTTCAATAGTATATTAATTGATTTTTTCTTAAAATATGGCGTTGCAAAAAATGTAATTGTCACCAATCTATTTGATGCTTTTGTACTTCGTTCTGTTGCGGGTGATAAAATTAGGATTATTAAATCCGAATGTAAGAATATAGATAATATTATTAATAAGACACCTATGCTTGATGCTTAATTATTCAATAACTGTGATATTGTTTGTATTCAAAACTTGAATTTGCCAATAATGATTTGTGTTATATCCGTATGTAGTGAAATATATGCGGATTTTTTTATCTCCATTTTCGCTTTCATAAAAAGCACCAAATTTTGTATTTAAAAGATCTGATTGTTTACTTAAACCTGTTTCACTTTCATTATTAATTCTAAGCGCTTTGGCATTTTGTTCATTAATCGCAGAAGTAAAATAATTTTCATTATATTCATCTGTTAAAACCATATTGATTTTACCACTATAAAATGAATAAGAAACATACCCTTCAAAGCAATGAATTTGTTGTGCAACATTTTCATATTCTTGATAGTGGCTATTTATTAATTTATCTTTGTTTGGAGTTAATTTCCATAGCTCTTTTGCGGTGATTTTTGTTGCTTTCTCTAAATTATAGTTAACGTTATTGCTGCTTATTTTGCTCGCTAAATATTGAACTTCAGGAATATAGTTATACATTGTTAAAACGCCTATAACCTGATATGTTTTACTGTTATTAAGTTCTTCTTCAGTTTTGACGCTGTTGAAGGAGTTATTTAGTTTTGAATGACCATGAACACGCATAACATATTCTTCATTAGCAAACAAGGCAACTGCGTTTTCAACTTTGTCGATATATTTGCCTTCAAAAGAAACAATACCTCCATAAGCAATGCCTTTATTATTAACTTGAAGTTTATTATTTAATGAATAGATTTCTTTCATTGATTTATTAGTGCCTGCAAATGAATTTAATAAATCAAAGTTAAGGTTAGAAGGTACATTATGTTCCCAGACATAATCTTCCATAATTAATTCATTTTGCCCTAAATAATTATTTAAAACTCCTTTGAATGTGTAGTAAGAAGTATCACTATATTCATATTTTGAGAAAACATTATTATATCTATCGGCATTAATACCTACATAAATATATCCGGTTTCATCAAAAACAAATAATTTGTATGCATTATCTGATCTATAGCCTTTTTGAGTGCAATTTATAGATTCCGCGAACATCATTCTTCCTGTAATGGATACATGTGTTTCTGAAATATTATTAACTTCTTCTGTTAAAACTATTTTATTGCATAGTTCATTTGCTTCTTTAATTGTCATTTCTTCATAAACAATTTGTTGTTCGCTTGATGAAGAAGATTCTGAATCATTAGAAGTTGTTGTAGAAGTGTTTGTATCATTTGAAGAATCTGTGTTTGAAATCGTTGTTGTAGTGATATTTCCACTTTGATTTGTGTCTTCACTATTACTTGATGATTGTCCACATCCAGTGAGTAAAGAAAGAAATAAAATAAGAGATAAAAATTGTTTTTTCATAGGTAATTATTATCTAAAATTTATCCGATTTTTACAAGGATAATAAAAAGGGAAGCTATTTAACTTCCCTTGAATTAATTTATTCTAATTCGAAAGCACCTGTATAAAGTTGATAATAAACACCTTCTTGTTTAATTAAATCTTCATGCGTTCCTCTTTCGATAATTCGGCCATGATCAAGAACCATAATGGCTTGTGAGTTTTGAACAGTTGATAATCTATGTGCGATTACAAATACTGTTCTTCCTTCCATTAGTTTATCCATACCTTTTTGAACAAGTTTTTCTGTTCTAGTATCAATAGAAGATGTAGCTTCATCAAGAATCATGACTGGAGCATCCGCAACTGCAGCACGTGCGATAGAAAGAAGTTGTCTTTGACCTTGCGAAAGGTTAGTGCCATCTCCAGAAAGCATTGTATTAAATCCATCTGGAAGTCTGGTAATAAAGTCGTATGCGTTTGCAATTTTTGCAGCTTCATAAACTTCTTCATCTGTTGCATCAAGTCTTCCATAACGAATATTTTCCATGACAGTTCCAGTAAAGAGGTTTGTATCTTGAAGAACAACACCTAGTGATCTTCTTAGGTCATCCTTTTTAATTTTATTAATGTTAATTCCATCATAACGGATTTTGCCGTCCGCAATATCATAGAATCTATTAATAAGATTTGTAATAGTGGTCTTTCCTGCACCGGTTGCACCAACAAAGGCAATTTTTTGTCCTGGATGAGCATAGATACTAACATCGTGTAATACTAGATGATCTGGTTCATATCCGAAATCAACATGATCAAGGACGATATCACCCTTTAATTCAGTATATGTCACTGTTCCATCGGCTTGATGAGGATGTTTCCATGCATAAAGTCTTGTCTTTTTATCAGTTTCAACAATTGTGCCATTTTCTTTTTTCTCAATATTGACTAATGTGACATAACCATTGTCGGTTTCTTCTTGTTCATCCAATAGATCAAATATACGAGAAGCACCAGCTTGTCCTAAAACAACGAATTGAATTTGATTTGAGAAGTTATTGATGCCGTTTGAGAAGGTTCTACAAGCAATTAAGAACATTAATAATGTTCCATAATCAAGCGCTACAAAAACGCTATTTCCTGTACTTAAACCATTAAAGATGCTTTGAAAACCAATATTATCAATATTGTATATCATAAAAGCTGAGCCAAGAACTACTAATAAAACGTATACTAAGTTTCCAATATTTTGGTTAACTGGTCCTAAAATGTTACTTGTTTGGTTTGCAATTGTCATTGAGTGACAAAGCTCTTCATTTTTAACCTCAAACTCTTCGGTTGATTTTTCTTCATGTGAGAAAACTTTAATAACTTTTAATCCATTGATAGCTTCTTCGATATCACTTTCAACTTTACCTGTTGCGACTTGTTGTTTGACGAAATATTTTCCGGATTTTTTTGTCAACAATGTTGAAGACACAATCATTGCAATTGAGCCGATAATAACAACACCTGTTAATGGAAGTGAGAAATAAACCATCATAAGCAATACTGCAACAACAGTGAATAACGATTGAACGACAGTTGGCAAAGCTTGGGAAATTAATTGTCTAATTGTGTCGGTATCATTTGTATAAATTGACATGATGTCACCACGTGGGTGTGTATCAAAATATTTAATTGGAAGACTTTCCATATGATTAAACATTTGAATGCGGATTGTATTTAAATATTTTTGCGTTACAACCGCCATAGTACGTGAATACCAGAAACCGCAAAGAAGTGAAACAATATAAATTGAGCCAATGATTATAAGAACCATTGTCATTTTGCTTAGAGGATCTTCCCCGTTTTTAATACATTCAGTTAGAATATTTGTTACTTCTCTCATAAAAATAGAAGAAGCAAGGTTGCCGAATGAATAAATTACGATACAAATCAAAGAAATTATTAAAGACCATCTATAATTTTTGAATAAGATTTTTAAAAGACGCTTCATTGTGCCTTTTTTTGCTTGGCCCAATTGACCTTTTGGTTTTCTCATTGGTGGCATATTAATTTCCTCCTTTCTTTGTTTGTGTTAGGTAAATATCTCTATAAATCGGATTGCTGTTTAATAATTGCTCATGTGTTCCGATGGCATTAATTCTACCGTTATCTAAAACGATAATTTTATCAGCGTCTTCAATAGAGGAAATTCTTTGTGCAATAACAATTTTAGTTGTATTTGGAATATCTTTTCTTAATGATTCTCTAATTAATTTATCTGTTTTTGTATCAACTGCAGATGTTGAGTCATCAAGAATCAGAATTTTTGGTTTTTTAAGAAGAGCTCTAGCGATACAAAGACGTTGTTTTTGACCACCAGAAACATTGCTTCCGCCTTGCTCAATATAGGTGTCATATTTTTTAGGGAATGTTTGTACAAATTCATCTGCTTGTGCAATTTTTGCAGCATTTTGAACTTCTTCATCAGTTGCATTTAAATCACCCCAACGAAGATTTTCAGCAATAGTTCCTGAGAACAAAACATTCTTTTGTAAAACAACAGAAACAGAATCACGAAGAGCTTTAAGATCGTATTCTTTTACGTTTCTTCCACCGACAAGAACTTCTCCAGTAGTGGTGTCATAAAGTCTTGAAATAAGGTTTACAAGGGAAGTTTTTCCGCTTCCTGTTGAACCAATAATTCCAACAAATTCGCCACTTTTGATTGAAAAGTTCATATCTTCAATTGCGTTTTTCTCAGCATTTTCATTGTATTTGAAATTTACATTATTAAATACAACCGAGCCATCAGCAATTTCATAGACAGGATTTTCAGGGTCTTTAATTGTTGGTTCTTCAGCAAGAACTTCATCGATACGAATCATACCTTCAATTGACATAGCAAGCATGACAAGTATCATTGAAACAAACATTAAAGACATTAATATTTGAACTCCATATGTTTGTAGAGCGCTCATTTCCCCAAGCGAAAGTTTTGTAGAAATGATAGCGTCTTTTTCTGGATCATAAGTACTACCTGAATAAATCAAGTAGCTTCCGAATGAGCAGATTAACATATTAGATAAATGAATTGCAAAGTTTAATGCAGGCATATTCCAAGCAACAATTTTTTCAACTTTGATAAAATCTTTTGCTAATGAATCAGATGTGGCTTTAAATTTTGCTCTTTCATAATCTTCTCTTACATATGATTTAACAACACGAATTGCAGAAACATTTTCTTTAATTGATTCGTTCATTGCATCGTATCTTTTGAATAATAAAGAGAATGTTGGCATTGCTTTTCTTAAAATTAAGAAGAAAACAAGTCCAATTGCAGGGATTAATGCAACAAATATAAAAGCGAGAACGCCACCTTTTACAAAGGCCATGACAGTTGAGAATATCATCATAAGTGGGGCGCGAACAACTGCTCTAATGCACATTTGAAACGCCATTTGAACAGTTGAAACATCTGTTGTTAATCTTGTAACAAGTGATGAAACTGAAAATCTATCAATGTTTGCAAATGAAAATGATTGTATTTTCTTGTACATATCATAACGTAAATTTTTAGCAAGTCCTGCCGAAGCTTTTGAAGCTGTTAGTCCACCTAAAATACCAAATGTTAATGAAAATACAGCTATTATTATCATTGCAATAATATAAGGCAAAATATCTTCTCTTAGTTCAAGCGCATTAAGTAGATCAGACATTACACTTGGGAGAATACATTCCATAACTACTTCACCAATCATGAAAATAGGCGTAATTATGGCGAAAACCTTATATTCTCGTAAACTTTTCAATATTCTTTTAATTTTTTGAAACATATTACAAACTCCTTTTTTCAAATATATTCATCAACGTTTGGGCTCTAATCTGGAAGATGTTTTTGCCCATGTAAATTCTGTTATAAGCAACACTTTTAATTAATGAAGAAATGGCAATTGTGTATTCTTTTGGATCACCAGCAATGAATGTGTTTTCCTTTTGCCCTTTTTCTATTAAATAATAAATAATTTCATATATATTCTTTTCACCAAGTTGACAATTGGCTTTGTCGTATTTTGCTCTTGGCTTAGGCAAGTATTTTCTTTGAAGCGGCAAATTCAAGACTAGATAAATTGTTGATGCCATGTAATTTGATTTATTATCGTTGTATATGACGCTTAACAATTTGTCTAATAAATCATGCAGTGCCGCTGATGCATTTTTTGTATAATCAATTGAAATTGTTATTGATCTAATTTTTTCGCAAACCCTTTTCATCAATTGATGGAATATTTCTTCTTTTGAACCGAAATAGTGGTAGACAAGAGTTCTTGAACAATTAGCAAATTTTGCAATTTCATCAATTTTTATGCCGTAATATCCATATAAAGAAAATAAAACAAGAGCGGAATGCAATATTCTGCTTTTTCTTTCATCTATTAATTGTTGGTTTTGTTCTTTGTTTCTAGGCATAATTTTTTGTTGACAATTTTGTCAATGGGTATTCTATTATTATCTTTGTTGCTTTGCAATAGTAATTTTTAAGAAAATATTTTTTTATTCATTTTATTTAATTTTTATCTAAAAACGATTATATTAAAGGTGAAAAGAAAAGAGGTACATTTATGGAAAAGCTAAAAAATGAATTATATTTAATCGGTTGTAATGATAAAACATTGGATTTGTTTGAATCTCATTTTGTTATTCCAAATGGAATGTCATACAATTCGTATGTTTTAATAGATGAAAAAATTGCAATATTTGATTCAGTGGACGAACGCGTTGGTGAACATTGGATCCATGAAATTAAAAATGTTCTTCAAAATAGAAAACCTGATTATTTAATTATTCAACACATGGAACCTGATCATTCGGCAAATATTTTTAGATTATTAGAAGAATATCCAGACACAATAATTGTTGGTCGTGATTTAACTTTTAATATGATTTCAAATTATTTCAGAGATAAAACTATTAAGAACAAATTAGAAATAAAAGATGGGTCTGAACTTCCTCTTGGCAAACACAATTTAAAATTTGTTTTTGCTCCAATGATTCACTGGCCAGAAGTATTTATGACTTATGATATGACATCAAAGGTTTTATTTTCCGCTGACGCATTTGGAAAATTTGGCGTATTAGATATAAAAGATAACTGGATTGATGAAGCTAGAAGATATTATTTTGGTATTGTCGGAAAATATGGTTTCCAAGTTCAACAATTGCTTAAAAAAGCCAGCCAATTAGATATTGACATGATTTGCCCTTTACATGGACCAGTATTAAGCGAAAACACCGCAGAAGCCTTATCTTTATACGATAAATGGTCAAAATATGAAAGTGAAAGTAATGGTGTTTTTATCGCATATACTTCTGTTTATGGACATACAAGAAGCGCTGTTAATTTGCTAAAAGAAAAATTGGAACAAGAAGGTGTAAATGTTGAAATAAAAGATCTATCTAGATGTGATATTTATGAAGCAGTTTCGTTAGCTTTTAAATATCAAAATATTGTTTTAGCAACAACCACATACAATATGTCAATTTTCCCTCCAATGCATGAATTTTTGCACAATTTAATTGAAAGAAATTTCCAAAATAAAAATATTGCTATTATTCAAAATGGATCATGGGCCCCAACAGCCGCAAAAGTAATTAAAGATTTATTAGTAAATCAAAAAAATATTAATTATGTTGATCCGATGATTTCAATTGTTTCATCAATGAGCGATATCAATATTAAGCAAATTGATGAACTAGCAAAAAGGTTTGTTAAATAATGAATGGTCTTATTATCGCTAACGGATATGGTTTAGCGGACGGCATTAAAAACCAAATTGAACGTTTAAAAGAAGAATTTCAAAAAAGAAATGTTTTAGTTGATGTTAAAAGGAATAATGAAATTCATACATATATTGAAGATGGAAATATAAAATGCAATCTTGACTGTTATGATTTTGTTGTTTATTTGGACAAAGATAGATTTGTTGCAAGGATGTTAGAAAAATGCGGTTATCGTTTGTTTAATACATCTAATTCAATCGAATTGTGTGATGACAAAATGCTAACACATATTGCTTTATCTAATAACGACATAAAAATGCCAACAAGTATTTCCTCAACGCTCTGCTATAGAGATAATGGTGATAGAACATTGCTAGATAGAGTTTTGAAAATATTAAAATTCCCTTTAATAGTTAAAGAAAACTATGGATCTTTAGGCAAACAAGTATATTTAATAAATAACAAGGACGAATTATTAAATATTGAAAACAAATTAATTCATACACCTCATATTTTTCAAGAATTTATCTCTTCTTCAAAAGGGAAAGATTATCGAATAATTGTTATTGGTCATAAAGTAGTGGCCTATATGAAAAGAGAGAATAAAAATTCATATCTTTCAAATATCGCTTGTGGTGGAAATGCATCAATTTGTAAATTGCCAGATGAGTATCTAGAAATAGCTGTTAAAGCGAGCAATATTTTAGGTCTTGATTATTGTGGCGTTGACATATTAGAGGGCGAAAATAATGAGCCAATACTTTCAGAAGTTAATTCAAATGCTTTCTATGAAGGGATTGAAAAAGTAACGGGAATCAATATAGCTGGTCACTATGTTGACTATATATTAGAATCTATAAAAAAAGATGCTCATTAATCGGGCATCTTTCTTAAATATACTAGTTAATAAACAATAACTGTACCGTCTTCTTTTACTTCGATTTCGTCACCTGTTTTAACGGTGTTTAGGAATTCGTCTCCGAGCATATCAATTGCAATCATTTTTGAACCTTCCCAAACTGTAGAAAGCACAACTCCAGCGCCTGCGAGTGAATCGATGTGTTCACTAAACAACATACATGCTGGGTTAGATTTCATTGAACAAATTACTTGAAGAACCATTCCGCCAGTTGTAGAACCAATTGTTTTTGGAAGACATAAAGCTATGCCAGTAATATTTTTTCCATACAAATCCTTATTATTTTGATCTGCGACAATGACATTTTTCTTTTTTCCTAATGCAGATTTTTGGAAGGTTGCAAGAGTATTTACACCTTGATGAGAAACAATTGCAGGACCTTTATATGTACCTGCTGCTAAAACACGACCTTTAAATTCTTTCATTTATTTAACCTTCTTTCCAGAGATGATATTTAAAAGTTCATCATCTTTATAATATCTTGCTAATGTATATGTTCTAAGTTTGTTTGAACATGTCATTAATCTATGACGTTTTGTAAGAGGATTTGAAGTATACATTAATGGGCAAATACATGTAACTCTTGCTCCTGTTGCATATAGTTCTTTGTATTTATCAGTTTTAATGAATTCTTCTTTGACAGCTGGAGCGGTGCAAAGAATAGTCTCAACTTTAACTTTTTTACGACCTGCTTCATGAACTGCATTAATGATTTTATCTGACCATTCATTTAATTGGTTAAGTGATAAGTGTGGACATCCTATGAATGCTTTATTGCCTTCTTTGTTTTTATTTTTCCACATAATTGGATAAGACTTATAAACTCTTTCAAGTTCTTCATCGTCAATAATGTATTCTTTTGCGTCTGGTACGATTAATGATTGACCAAGTTCTTTTGCTTCTGGGGTTAAATTATCAATGTGATATAAGCCAACCGCACCATTAGATGCTGTAGCAGCGCCGAAGTCTTTTAAATAATCTTTAGCGTCATCATTAAGTTCGTTTCCAATCCATTTATCAAGACCAATAACATATGGAACATCTTCCATTACTTTCATTCCGATCGCGGAACCAAGTATTTGGGCAACTGGTTTTTTAGTTGTCTTAATAATGACTTTCCAAGTCGCTTTTCTTCCTTCATCAGTTAATAAACCAAATTTAGGAACATATCCGATGATAGAACCAAAAATATCAATAATTCCTGAATTTCTATTGCAACGCGCTCCTAAAACAGAGTTTGCATAATTTACTGCAGAACTTTCTGCCCACGAAAGAATGTCGCCTTTTTTAGGAACATTTCCAACTTCTTTAAAATAACATGCACATGAAAATGCGTCTTTGTCTTTTAGTCCAAGTTGTTGAAGTTGATTTTCGTAATATCCTTGTGTTCCATATAATATTTTTTTGAAAATCAATTTTTCAAGTGGATCACATTTAACATTTTCAAAATCAATTGGACGTGGGTCCATTGTAAAGCCATCATTTACTTTAAGTCCGGCTTTAATAAGTTCATCCATTACTCTATAAACTGGAGTTAATAGTTGTAGACCAAAAGATGTGACCAAATGTCCTTCACCATGCGTGACTTTAACAAGCTCTTTTGCTTCAAACATGTCACCATAACGGACAATTGTTTCCATTACTTTCGCTTTTGTTTCTCCTTCTTTTCCGTTGAGAATAGCTAGTTGCTCTTCTGTTAGCTTCATTTTAGGTTGATACATAAAATATTTCCTTTCGCTAATAATTACAAATTAATTGTATTTATAAATAATAAAAATGAAAATAATTTTTAAAAATTGATATACTATATTTATTATTTTGGAGAAAAGAAATGAAACAAATAAAAAATAGTTTACTCGCTGGAACGCTTGTCATCCTTCTTTTAACAGGTTGCAATGAAAATAGTTCAAGTATTTCTACTTCTAACACAGGCACAAGCAGTGTAACTAGTACAATTACAGATACATCTATCAGCGAATCAACAACTCAAAATGATTCAAATACTTCAATAGAAGAAGATAAATATTACACAGTATCAACACATAATTTTGAAGGAAGATTTGAATCTGGATATCAATTTAATCAAAGTAGCGATCCTGCTGACCAAAACCAAGGAAATGTCGATGAATTTGTCGAATATATGAATGAAGGTTTTGCGACAAAAGATTTTATTCAAACAATGGAAACTAGCAAAGCTCAAATTGGTGTTTTCAAAGACGAAAGTGATTTCTGTCTACAATTAGGTTCAGGAAAAGCTGATGGAAGTGTTTTATTTAAATTAAATTACGAAATCAAAAGAGTTGTGGTATCCGCTTATAATTATTCAAAAGGGTCTTATTCTTTAGATACAAATTCTGAATTAGAAATTGGTTCGTCTTCTGAAAATGTAACAAATTACGATTTAAAATCAGACAAATTAGTTAATGTTATCGCTGATTTAAGTTTTGAAAAACCTGTTAACACACTTTATATGGCTGCGAATGGATATTCAAAATATGGCGCTGCCGGTAGAGTATCTATTGAATATATAACTTTCTATTATTAATTATCAAAATGCATAGTTTATTTATTAGTCTTATTAGATCTATTCAAAGATTGTCTGTAAAAAGACAAATGAAAGGGCAATGTCTTTTTAATAATGTTGATTCTTTTTACAACATAAAATACAAAAATGATTCAAACAAAAGACATGTTCTTGATGCTCATAAGCCTAAAGAAAATAATGGACTTTTGCCGGTGATAATTTGTTTCCATGGTGGTGCTTTTGTCGGTGGAGAAAAGTGGTATAACACTGAACATTGCACCTATTTAGCTAAAAATGGATTTCTAGTATTTAATGTCGAATATACAAGATGTCCGGAAGTATCATTATTAGGTGAAATTAGAGAAGCTTTTTTTGTGATTAAGTGGATTAAAGAAAACATTGCTTCTTATGATGGCGACATAAACAAAATTTCATTGATGGGTGATTCCGCTGGCTCATGGATTATTATGTTATTTTCTCTTATCAATAAGTCTTTCGAATTACAAAAAATTTATGATATTAGTCCAATTGATATAAAAATTAATTCGTTAATTCTAATTTCACCTGTTGCCGATATTAAAAAGGCTATGAAACGACCATGTCATATTTTTTGGTTCAAGCCTTATGTTTTTAGAAGAAATGAGTTCAAGTATCCATATAACTTGACATCAATTCAAGAAGTGATTGGTTTTTCTAAACTTGAACCTTGTTACATAGTCACAACACAGGGTGATACTTACTATTATTCTTTTTCGCTTAATTTAAAAGAGTTATTCAAAAAATATGATGTAAATTTTGATTATATTGAATACAAAAATGGAGAACGAATTTTAGAGCATTGTTTTAATATAATGCATCCATCTTACCCTGAAAGTTTTGATGCGAATAACAAAATTTTAGATTTCATTAATAAATATAATTAATTAATGTAAACGCTTTTATTTCTTCTTTGCCTTGTAAATATATCTTAAATATTTTAAGATTTTGTCAAAGAGGAATTAAACGATGAATTATTCTATTAAATCTATCCACGGTCGTGAAATTCTCGATTCTCGTGGAAACCCAACCGTTGAAGTCGATGTGACTTTAGAAAATGGTATGTTTGCTCGTGCTGAAGTCCCAAGCGGTGCTTCAACAGGAATTTACGAAGCTCTTGAACTTCGTGACGGAGACAAGAAACGTTATCTTGGAAAAGGTACACTCAAAGCAGTTGCTAATGTTAATGACATTCTTGCAAAAGAACTCAAAGGAATGGATGCATCAAATCCAGACGCCATTGATGATGCAATGCTTAAAATCGATGGAACAAAAGGAAAAACAAATTTAGGCGCTAATGCGATTCTTGCTGTTTCACTTGCAGTTAACAAATTAGCAGCTCAAATTTCTGGAGTCCCACTTTATCGCTATTTAGCAAATAGAACAGGACATACTCCATTACTTCCAGTTCCAATGATGAATATTCTCAATGGTGGTTGCCATGCTAGCAACACTGTTGACTCACAAGAATTCATGATTATGCCAGTTGGCGCTCCAAACTTCAGAGAATGCTTACGTTGGTGTTCAGAAGTCTACCATGTTCTTGCTAAAAACTTAAAAGCAAAAGGAATGGCAGTTTCTGTCGGTGATGAAGGTGGCTTTGCCCCTAACCTTGAAAGCGATGAAGCAGTTTTGAAAGAAATTGTTCAAGCTATCAAAGATGCAGGCTATGTTCCTGGAAAAGACTTCTTCTTAGCCATGGATGCCGCTGCAAGCGAATGGAAAGATGAAGAAAAAGGTGTTGGATATTATCACCTTCCAAAACAAAACAAATATATGACAAGCGACGAACTCATTGATCACTGGGAAAAATTGCTTGATGAATTCCCAATTATTTCTTACGAAGATATCCTTGATGAAGAAGACTGGGAAGGTTGGAAGAAACTTACAGCCCGTATCGGAAAACGTGTTCAATTAGTTGGTGACGACTTATTTGTTACAAACGTTGAAAGACTTGAAAAAGGTATTAAATCTGGCGCTGCAAATTCAATTCTTATTAAACTTAACCAAATTGGTTCAGTTAAAGAAACAATTGCCGCTATCGAAATGGCTGGAAAAGCTGGCTATACAGCTGTTACATCACACAGAAGTGGTGAAACAGAAGATACATTTATTGCCGATCTCTGCGTTGGTCTTGCAACTGGACAAATTAAAACAGGTGCTCCATGCCGTGGCGAACGTGTTAATAAATATAACCAACTTCTCCGTATCGAAGAAGAACTCGGCGACAAGGCAAAATTTGCTGGTCTTGATGCCTTCAAATTTAATAAATAATTATTTATTATATTAATTAAGGTGCGTTTATCGCACCTTTTTTATTGAAATAAAAATTATTGAATGTGAAAATATTATCTATGATAAGATTTTTAATTCTTAGCAGTATAGTTTTGTTAGCATCAAGCAATATAGAATCGATTTCATGCGATTTAAATAACTCTTCTAAAAGCGTTGCGTATGCTGCTTCATATGAGACAAGTTATATTAATGAACCACTTCATGAAAAACAAACTACACTTACATATAAATATTTGAATTTAGATGATACATTAAATGATTATCGTGGTGATGCTGTTAAAGTTGGCATTATCGATTCAGGAATAAATTACGACCATGAAGATTTTTTGAAAGACGGTAAAACAATTGTCAAAGATGAATCAAAATATTATAAATATAATTCTACATCTTCAAAATGGGAATATTATAGTCCATCAACAATAGCGAGTAGAATTTCATATTTAGATGATACATTCGGTCATGGAACAAATGTCGCCGCGACAGTTGCTGCACAAATAAATAACATTGGTGGTTATGGAATTGCTCCTAATGTCGAACTATACGTTTACAAAGTGACAAATACTAGTAATGGTTATGAATGGGGCGCTATTCAAAGTGCATTAAATGATGCAATTACGCTTAAATTAGATGTAGTCAATATGTCTTTCCAATCTTACACACAAAAGGTGACATATGGTAGTTCATCTATGGCTGCATCATCTGGATGTAATACAATCTTATCTTCATTTTTAACAAAAGCTTACAATGCTGGAATTACATTAGTTGCTGCAGCGGGCAATTTCAATACATCGACTCCTTCTTATCCTGCATCAAACGCTCATGTCATAAGTGTTGGCTCGTGTAACATAGATGACAATCAAGAATTTGTAAAAGCAGGATATTCTAATTATGGATCTTCAATAGATCTAGTTGCACCAGGAACCGTTTATGTTGCTGATAAAGGTTCTTCTAATGCATATAAACAAACACAAGGAACATCCTTTTCTGCTCCTCTTGTTACTGGCGCGATTGCTTTATACAAGCAAAAACATCCTAATGCTACGCCAGATCAAATTGAACAGGCTTTATATGATAGTTGTATAGAGATTGATGATAGTTCATCTCCATATACAAATTGGGCTGGCAATGGCGCTTTAAACGTTTATGATTTTGTTCATGGCCCAAGTGTTTCGATTAAAAATATTCCATCTGTAATAAGTGTTAATCATAACGCACAGTTTAAATCAAATCGCAGTTATGATGTTAATTGGTCTTTAAGTGATAGTTCTTTTGGCACAATTGATAGCAAAGGTAACTTCACTCCTAAAAAAGCTGGCAATGTCACCATAATAGTGGAAGATCCTGTTGATGGAACAACTGACAGCATTGAGGTTAGCGTTATTCCTGAAATAATAGGCTTAGAATCAAATCCGACCTCTTTATATTTAAATATAGATTGTGAGGGTTATTTAGATATAAATTACATTTTAATTAATGGTGAAAGATATAAAGCGTCTTTTTCTGATTTAACATTAATAAGTCAAGATGAAAATGTTTGTATTGTAGCAAGCGATGGTTCTTTCTTATCATATGGTATCGGAAATACATCACTTTCAATTAGCGATATCTTTGGTAATGAATTAAATATTCCTGTCCATGTTGTTGAAAATGTGGTGGATGTCACTGGCATAAAATTAGATAAAGATTCAGCTTCAATAAAGGTCAATGAAACAATATCTCTTACCGCTACAATTGAACCTGAAAACGCCACAAATAAAGACGTTGTTTGGTCAAGCGAAGATGAAACAATTGCTAGTGTAACTAATGGTGTTGTAACTGGAAAAAAAGAAGGAATTACCAAGATTTTTGCAAAAACAAGCGACAACAAATTTTTTGCAGAATGCACCATTACAGTTACAAACAATAGTGTTGTTTCGAATAATGGCTATTGGAAGCTTGTCAATAAAATAGATGAACTATATGACCTAGATGATGTCGTAATTGCTTCGAAGAACAATAATGTTTTAATGGGTCAAATTAGTAATAATATCTCATCGCCAATAATTCAAACATTTAGCGAAGATCGCATCGATGAACTTAATAGTGAATCTCTTATTTTTGAATTACATAAAAACGGAAACAAATGGCAACTTTTGTCTAAAACCGATAACAAATATTTAACTTCTAGTGGCACAAAGAAAATATCATTATCTAATACACAATCTGATTGGGATATTGTCATTAATAACGGTGATGCGACAATTACATATTCCACAAGTAGTTATGGAAAAATCCTATATAATGTTCAAGACCCAAGATTTACAACTTATACAAGCAAAACATCTTCATCAATGGTGCTTCCTCAAATATATCGTTATGTTATGACCGCGAATGAATGGTCGACATATTTTGTTGGTCAAATTAATTGTGATATTTCTGGTTTTCGTGCACCAAGCGTAGATGGTTGGAATAACGCTAATAAAAAATATGTTTCTTTAGATGAAAATTATAAAAACACAATTAAAAATAGTTCACCTGTTCAAGGAGAAAATAATATTGAAAACGCAGTTTATTATTATGATTATATTTTAGGCAAATATGGAACTAAGAATTATTCTAATTTCATTGATAGAGAAATTGTAAATAAATCATCTGTTTTTAAAACAACTGAAAACAGTGATTATGTAGGCATAATTGTCGTTATTTCATTAATATCTATTTCAACGATTATATTTTTAGTATTTGCAAAAAATAAGAAAGAAAAAGAAAATGCATAAGACATATAATATTCCATTTTTAAATTACAAAACTCATTGCGATGTATATGGGGATTTAAAGCACAATATTCCTTTAATAATTCTTCATGGAGGACCAGGTGGTTGCTCGCAACGATATGAACCATTTATTGGCCTAGAAAATGATGGTTTTGCGGTGATTTTATACGACCAATTAGGTTCCGGATATTCTAAAGTAGGTGGTGAACATTATGATCTTTGGAAAACAGAAACATTCATGGATGAATTAGAAAATTTGCTCAACTTTTTTAATATAAAAGAATATTACCTTATGGGTCATTCGTGGGGCGGAATGCTTGCTTTATCATTTATTACATCAAGAAAACATAGTGGTTTAAAAAAACTCATATTATATTCAACTCTCCCTTCAACTAAAAT
Organism: Bacilli bacterium; assembly: GCA_050874705.1. Lineage (GTDB taxonomy): Bacteria > Bacillota_I > Bacilli_A > RFN20 > CAG-826 > Fiminaster. The sequence continues at coordinate 62,081 of JBNMLE010000001.1, read as the reverse complement.
GTGGAATGATGAACATATGAAAATGATTGAAAATTATCCTGAAAAGGAACGAGAAATTCTCATTAATGATGATCATTCAAATGAAAGGCTATATAAAAAAGCGATTAATAGATTTTATGTCGATCATGTAAAAAGAAAAATTACAGATAAAAGTTATATTTTCAAAAGAAAAAGATTTCCAAAATTATTTAAGCAAGTCTATAACTACATGTGGGGCCCATCTGAACTTTTTGGGACAGGAACATTACTAAATTATAATGTCGAAGATAAATTAAAATTAATTGATATAAAAACGTTAATTCTTTCAGGAGAACTCGATGAATCAACTCCTTATATGAACAAATTTATGAATGAAAATATTCCAAATTCCAAATGGGTATGTTTTGAAGGTTGTCATCATAGTTCTTATGTTGAAAGATATGATTTAGTTAGAAAAGTAGTAGTGGATTTTCTTAAGCAATAAGATACTTCCTTAATTCATCTTTTTCTTTTTCAGTTAAAAATGTAGCATCGATAGAATTGTTGGCGATTTGCAACAATTCTTTGTCACTTAAACCCATTTCTTTAAGAATTTTATATTCGTTTTTTAAGTTTGTATTTGATACTGTCATATCGTCAGTATTTATAGTTACTAAAACATTATTTTCTAAAAACTTTTTAATTGGTAATTCATCGAATGATTTAATTGCTTTTGTATCTAAATTTGACTTAGGACATATTTCTAAAGGGATTCTATTTTTTGAAATGTATTCAACAACTTTTTTATCTTCAATTGCGTGAATTCCGTGTCCAATTCTTTTTGCACCCATCGATAAAGCTGTTACGACAGATTCAGAATTGCTTGCTTCACCAGCATGAATTGTAAAAGGAATGTTTAAATCTTTTGCAAGTTCAAATTCTTCATAAAACATTTCGTTTGGAAAAAGTGCTTCCGCGCCTGCAAGATCAAGTGCAACTACGCCATGATTTAAAAACTCTTTTGCTACATTGATAGTTTCAAGATTTTCTTTTTTATTATTGTTATTTCTCATTAAACATAAAATCAAGTTAGATTTAATGTCGTATTCTTTTTCTCCATCTTTTAAGGCTCCTAAGATTGCTTCAACAACTTCTTTTTGAGACAAACCTTTTAATGTTGATAGTTGTGGAGCCATACGTATTTCGACATATTTTAATCCATCATATGCTTCCCTTTTTAACAAGTCTTTTGTGGCTTTATATAGACCATTTTTTGATTGTAAAACCAAATTTGGTAAATCGAATTTTGTTAAATATTCATTAAGTGATGAACATGTTTCAGGAACTTCAAGATATTTTCTTAAATCATTTGGATTATATGTTGGCAATTTAATGTTTTCTTCTTTTGCGATTTCAATAATTATTTCAGGCGAAAGTGAACCATCTAAATGGAGGTGTAAATCTGTGATAGCGTAATTGTTTTTCATGCTTAAATTTTATTCAATATTTATTCTTATATCAAATCAAAGAAGAAAAATTATCTTATTAATGGAAATTGTTTATAAAACAATCTAAAATACAATGCGAGGAGATTATTATGGAATCAATAAATAAAAATCATTTATCAAAAGTACTTGCTGATTATAAGAACGATAAATTGTCTACAGTTGTTAGACATGCTTTATCAAATTCTGATATTTCAGTCGTTTCTTTAAACAAAGACGGTGTCAAAGACATGGACTTTAACTTTGATGTCAACATTAAAACTATGACAGTTGCAAATCAAAAAGCATCAGGAAGATGTTGGATTTTTGCCGCGACAAATGTTTTAAGAGAAATGATTGGAAACAAGAAAAACATCAAATTTTTTGAACTTTCACAAAGCTATGTTGCTTTCTACGATAAGCTTGAAAAACTCAATTACACATTGGAAATTCTAATTGAATTATTAGACAAAGATTATGATGATAGAACACTTCAATTCATCGTCCAAAACGGAATAGGTGATGGTGGACAATGGGATATGTTTGTCAATGTTGTTAAAAAATATGGTGTTTGCCCTAAAAATGCATATCCAGAAACATTTACTTCATCCAATACCCGTTATATCAACTCACTTGTAAATGCAGAAGTAAGACATTTTGCAAGCGAATCAAAAGAAGCCTTTAAAAAAGGCGGTATGGATCTTGTAAGAGAAATTAAAAACGATTATATGGATAGATTCTATCGTGCTTTAGTGTCTGTTTATGGTTTACCACCAGAACATTTTGATTTTGAATACACTGATGCTGATAATGTTTGCCACGTTGAAAAAGGTTATACACCTGAATCATTTTTTGAAAAATATGTTGGAAATATGCTTGATGAATATGTAAGTATCATTAACGCTCCAACAAAAGATAAGCCATTTAACAAATCATTTACTGTCAAATATTTAGGTAATGTTGCTGGTGGCAAGAAAGTCACACACCTCAATCTTCCAATGGAAAGAATGAAAGAATTAATCATTGCACAATTAAAAGACAATCAAATTGTTTGGTTTGGCAGTGATGTTTCTTCATATGGAGATAGACCAAATGGTGTTTGGGACGATGGTTTGTTCGATTTTAAATCATTATTAGATCTCGATTATAAAATGGATAAAGGCGAATCACTTGATTATCGTGCATCCGCGATGAACCACGCAATGTGCATTACTGGTGTTGCAATTCGTGATGGAAAACCAACAAAATGGAAAATTGAAAATTCTTGGGGCGAATTAAATGGCAAAAATGGTTATTACATTATGTCAGATACATGGTTTAACCAATATACATATCAAGCAGTTGTTAATAAAAAATATTTAACAAAAGAAGAACTTGATGCATATAACGCTGAACCAATTGAATTAAAACCTTGGGATCCAATGGGTTCATTAGCGGATTAATGTGATATATTATTAAAGAAAGAGGATAATAACATGCACAAATTAGTATTAATTAGACATGGCGAATCTGAATGGAATAAGCTTAATTTATTCACAGGTTGGACTGATGTCGAACTCAGCGAAAAAGGTGTTGCAGAAGCTCATCGCGCTGGAAAAACATTAAAAGAAAAAGGCTATGATTTTGATGTTGTATATACATCACTTCTCAAACGCGCTATTCACACAATGAACAATGTTTTATTTGAGCTTGATCGTGAATGGTTACCAGTTTATAAAAGCTGGAGACTTAACGAACGTCATTATGGTGCTTTACAAGGCTTAAATAAAGCTGAAACAGCCGCTAAATATGGCGAAGAACAAGTCAAGATTTGGCGTCGTTCCTATGATTGTCCACCTCCTGCTTTAGCAGAAGACGATCCACGCAATCCTGCTCTTCAAGCACAATTTAGAGATGTTGATAAAAAAGATTTACCACTCAACGAATCACTTGAAATGACAGTTGCCCGTGCCGTTCCATATTTCGAAAATGTCATTAAACCAATGATGGAACAAGGCAAACGCGTTCTTATTGTTGCCCATGGTAATTCATTACGTGCTTTAGTGAAATATTTCGATAATATGTCACCAGAAGAAATCGTTGGTGTTAACATTCCAACAGGTGTTCCACTAGTATATGAATTCGATGATGATATGAAAGCAATCAAACATTATTATTTAATGGATGAAGCCGAACTCAAAAAACAAATGGAAGCTGTTGCAAATCAAGGAAAAGCAAAATAAAAAATTAGGCGTCTAAATGGCGCCTTTTCTAATTAAAAAAATATGAACAAAGAATTATATAATCGAATAATGAAGTTTCGCGATGACAGGGATTGGGCACAGTTTCATAGTGGCGAAAACCTTGCAAAATCCATATGTATTGAAGCAAGCGAGCTTTTAGAAGTATTTCAATGGAGTGATAAAGAGAAATCGTTAGACAAGGTAAAAGAAGAGCTTGCTGATGTATTTTTATATGCTACTTTAATGGCGGATCATTATGGTCTTAATATCGAAGACATAATGATGGAAAAATTATTAAAAAATGAACAAAAATATCCTGTTAGCAAAGTAAAAGGATCAAGTAAAAAATATACTGAATATAAATAATTATTTTTTCTCTTTTTGAACTTCTTCAGGAGATTTAAAAATGAATTTTTTGCGTGACAAATAATTCCAAACTAAGACGATTAAAGTTTTAACCGCAAAGAAGACGCCTGCAAGAAAGAATTGTAAAAAATTAAATGGATAATGTTCTGAATCAGTTATGAATTTTAACCAATCTTGATAATTAATATGAATTACATAATTGTCTAAAGCATCAAATCCGCACATTATTGCAGTTCCAAGTAAAAGACCAACAAGCGAAAATACCGCAAATAAAATTAAGTTTTTTGGTGATTTTTTATTTATTGATTTATCAACATTTTTATAAACCCAAAAAGCAGATAAAAGATAATTAACAACAAGCGAAACTAAAAAACCACAAGCGGTGCATATAAATGTTTTCCAAAAATTAAATGAATCTGGAATAAAAACTGCAACTAAAGAAAAGACACCAAAATCAATTATTGTTGCAATGATTCCAGTTATAATAAAGCGAATTATTTCTAAAGATATTTTTTTATTTTTTTCTGCTGGCATAATCTTTTAAGATTTCGCTATATACTTCTTTAATTTCGGTTCCAACTTTATTTATATCTCTTTCAGATACTACTTTATAGCCTTCTTCGACAATTTTTTCATCTTTGTGATCAATGACTTTTGTTAAAATGTCCACAAATTCATCATTATTGTGGCCTTTGTAACAATCAACGTCGTCATGTAGCCAATCTTTATAAACACCAATATCTCTAATAACACAAGGGCATTTAGATGCTAAAGCTTCAAGAGTAACAATACCTTCATTTTCTTCATATGAAGGGAAGAAGAAGGCGTTTGCGTTTTGGAATGCTCCTTGAACAACTTGATAATCTTCAACATATCCTGCCATAATTGCGTTTTTCGGACGATGTTTAATTGCTTTTCTTATAAAGTGAGTTTGAAGTAGTGGCGATAAATGTGAAAACCAAATAAATTTAACATCTGGCATTCTTCTTGCTACTTCAAAGAAATCCGCTAAACCTTTTCTTTTAAAAGGAAGACCCAAACCAATAACTGTTTTTTCACCATCTTTAATTCCAAAATGGTTATAGTACTTTTCTTTATATTCAGGATGGAAGGCATAACCTTTTAAATCTATTCCGTTGCTAACTGCGTATATTTTTTTACCATATCCATAGTTTTCAATTAATGATTTTGAATATGGTGTAGGCGTGACGATGTAATCCGCATGGGAATACATTTTTCTTAATCTCCAGTTATAGAATATTGAAAGAAATTTCCAACATGTGAATGAATCTCTGAAATCTTCAATAGTGCTATGTCCATGAACGATTACAGGGATTCCTTTCTTTTGGCATTTCCTTAAAATTCGATACGATTTTAAACCGTATGTATTTATATGAGCAATGTCAAATCTGTCTTTTGGATTGAGAGTGTATTCAATTCCCGACATCTCACATGCTCTTTTTTGGTGCTTTAAAGCACGACCAATACCTGATTTGCGAATGGCATTGTAATTTTCAAAATATAATAAAACTTTCATATTTTTATGATATAACATTTGTTATAATTTGGGTAATGGAAAATATTGTAGTTAGAAGAAAAAAATATGAAATAGTGAAAAAGATCGTGGAAAAAGAAGACCACATATCTTTTGAATGCAAAATTAAAGATAAAAAGTTTTTTGTTAAACAATATAACAATTTAGAAGATTTTGATTTTGAAGTAAAAAGTTATAAAGATTTTTCTTCATATGGAATTAAGAATCCTAAATTATTAAGAAAAGACAAAAAGAATTTGACTATTGTTTATGAATATATTGATGGAATTAAAGCCCTTGATGCAATTGCAAATGGCACAATTAATGACGAATGGTTTGAGAAATTATTCTTGATTTATCGATTTGCTAGATTTTCAAAAATTGATATCAATTATCTTCCTGATTATTATCAAATGTATAAAGGCGAATTATATTATTTAAACCATTATTATTTTGAACAAGATCCGAAGAAAAATTTAGAGAACTATGGCATTGATTTTTGGCTATATGGAGAAAAATGCGCTAACCACTTAAAAGAACTCGGTTATGAAGTAGATAAATCAAAAATCCTTTCAAAACCTGAATTAAATAAAAAGATAGTTTTATTATCTATTATGAAATGGTAATATTTTTGCTATGAAAAATTCGATTATATTTCATTTATCCGCTAATAAAGAATTAGCAAAGAAAATTGCAAAGATTGCAAAGCTACCTCTAGGCAAAGTTGAAATTAGAAAATTTGCTGATGGAGAAATTATGTGTAGGAATCTTTCTAATGTTCGAGGAAAAGATGTTTATATTGTTCAATCGACTGCAAATCCTGCACAAGATAATATTTTTGAGATACTTATATTTGCGGATTCATTAAGAAATAGTGATGCTAAATCTGTTAATTTAGTTGTTCCATATTTTGGTTATGCAAGACAAGATAGAGTGGCTCTTGTAGGAGAACCTATTACCGCAAAAGTTATTGCTAATATGTATCAAGCAGCGATGATTGATAAAATTATTACAATTGACCTTCATACTCAACAAATACAAGGTTTCTTTTCTTGCCCTGTTATAAATTTAGATACATTTGAATTATTTGGTGATTATTTTGTCAATTATTTCAACGAACATGGAATTAAACAAAGCGATGTTGTAGTAGTTGCTCCTGACCATGGATCAGCACTAAGAGCAAGAGATTTAGGTTCTATGTTTAATGGCGCTTCAATTGCTTTTATCGATAAAAGACGTCCTGCTCCAAATAAAAGTGAGGTCATAAATGTAGTTGGCAATGTCAATGGTAAAACATGTCTTATTGTCGATGATATGATTGACACTTGTGGAACAATTAATAATGCCTATGATGCTTTGATTTCTCATGGCGCAAAAGAAGTTTATGTTTGTGCAACGCATGCTGTATTTTCAACTGGAAAACTTAAAGATGAAATTAAAGGTGTAGTTGTTACTGATAGTATAGAAAAAAATATAAAAGGTGTTAAAGTATTATCTGTCGCTAATCTTTTAGCGGAGGCAATTTTAAATAATTAAATATATTTGTGTTCCCTTGAGAAACCACATATAAAAACAAGGAGTGAATTAATGAGAAACGAAGTTGTTAGGTCAATTACAGTTAACGCTATTGTGGCTGTAATCTATTTTTTATTAACATTTTTTACACCGACTATATCATTTTTAGGTATGCAAGTAAGAATTGCTGAATGTCTTATTTTATTATGCTTTTTTAGAAGAGATTATGTTATTGGAATAACACTTGGATGCATATTTGCTAATTTTGCATCCCCAATGTTTTTATGGGATATAATTTTTGGAAGTTTAGCAACTTTAATATCAGGTTTATTAATTTCTTTTATGAAGAATTTGTTTTTGTCTACTTTAATACCAGTCGTTCTAAATGGTTTTATAGTAGGTGCGGAATTATATTTTGTTCTTCAAGAACCATTTTGGATTAATGTTGCTTTTGTTATGGCAGGGGAAGCAATCGCAGTTTCAGTAATTGGTTACATTATTTTTATGATTTTTGGGAAAAGACCATTTTTTCAAAATTTGATTGGCGCAAAAAGAAACCTATATTTTAAGTGGTAATTTTATTAAATGAAATTAATACATAACTTATGTATAATATTTTAGTTATGAAAAACTTTTATTTAGAAATTTTACATATTGATAAACAAACTGGCGCTAGATACGGCATATTGCACACTCCACATGGAGATGTTGAAGTACCGATGTTTATGCCAGTTGGAACTCTTGCAACTGTTAAAACACTTTCACCAGAAGAAGTTAAGTCTTTAGGTGCTGGAGTAATTTTGTCTAACACATACCACCTCCATCTTAGACCAGGAGAAGATATTGTTGCAAAAGCTGGTGGGCTTCATAAATTTATGAATTATGATGGTCCAATATTGACAGATTCTGGAGGATTCCAAGTATTTTCTCTTCAAAAAAATAGAAAAATTAGCGAAGAAGGCGTCATGTTTAAATCGCATTTAAACGGAGATAAATTATTTTTTACTCCTGAAAGCGTTATTGACATTGAAGAAAAATTAGGCGCTGATATCATCATGTCATTTGATGAATGCATTCCTTATCCATGTGATGAAAAATATGCGAAAAACTCTGTTGAAAGAACTCTTCGTTGGGCTAAAAGAGGAAAAGATGCTCATAAAAGAGAAGATCAAGCTTTATTTGGAATTGTTCAAGGTGGGGAATTTCCTGAACTTAGAAAACATTGCGCAATAGAATTAGCAAAAATGGATTTCCCTGGTTATTCAATTGGAGGAACTTCTATTGGCGAACCAAAAGATGTATTTTCCAAAATGGTTGATTATTCAGTTAAATATTTGCCATTTGATAAGCCAAGATATTTAATGGGCGTCGGTTCAATCGATTATATTTTAGAAGGTATAGCAAAAGGAGTGGATATGTTTGATTGTGTCCTTCCAACTCGTATTGCCCGCCATGGAGCGCTTATGACTTCTCATGGCAGAGTTAATATTCGTGATGCTAAATATAAAGAAGATTTCTCACCACTTGATGATGAATGCGATTGCTATACATGCAAAAATTACACCAAAGCTTATTTAAGACATCTTTATGTCGCAGATGAGACATTTGGAAAAAGACTTCTTTCAATACATAACATAAGATTTTTAATTCATATGATGGAAGAAGCGCGAAAAGCTATTAAAGAAGATAGATTTAGTGATTTTAAAGAAGAAATGATCAAAAAATATGGTTCAAAGAAAGGTTTTTAATTATGGATATATCACTTTTTGATTTTGAACTACCAGAAGAGCTCATTGCTCAAACTCCCGCAAAAATACGTGATGAATCGCGATTACTTGTTATAAATAAAGATAAAAAGACATATGAAGACAAAGTTTTTCACGATATTATTGATTATTTAAAACCAGGAGATGTTTTAGTTAGAAACAACACAAAAGTTTTGCCTGCTAGATTATTTGGCGAAAAAGAAGGAACTCACGCTCATGTTGAAATATTGCTTCTTCATCAAATTGAAGGAGATGTTTGGGAGTGTTTGGCTGGTAACGCCAAACCTATCAAAGTTGGCTCAATAATAGATTTTAAAGACGGATTATTAAAAGCCGAATGCTTGGAAGTAAAAGATGAAGGCATTCGCATTATGAAATTTATATATAAAGGCATCTTTTTGGAAATATTAAATGAAGTTGGAAATATGCCTCTTCCTCCTTATATTAAAAAACAATGTGAAGATAATTCTCGTTATCAAACAGTATACGCCAAAGTATTAGGATCAGCTGCCGCTCCAACAGCGGGATTTCATTTTACTGAAGAATTGTTAGAAAAAATCAAAGCCAAAGGCATTGAAATTGAAGATATTACTCTTAATATTGGTTTAGGAACGTTTAAACCTGTTAAAGAAAAAGAAGTTGAAAATCATATTATGCATACCGAACATTTTGAAATGAAAAAAGATGTCGCGGATAGATTAAATAAAGCAAAAGAAGAAGGGCGTCGTATTATTGCTGTTGGTACAACTGCGACGAGAACTCTTGAAGCAATAATGCAAAAATATGGAAAATTTGTTGAAGCAAGTGAAGATACATCGATTTTTATTAAACCTGGTTATAAATTTTTAGCAATTGATGCTTTAATTACTAATTTCCATTTGCCTAAATCAACATTAATTATGTTAGTTTCTGCTTTAATGGGAAGAGAATTTACGCTTGAAGTTTATAAACATGCGGTTGATGAAAAATATCATTTCTTTTCCTTTGGTGATTCAATGTTTATTTATGGAGACAAAGATTAATTATTATTTAATATCCGAAGAAGAAATTAAGAAGGTTGATTTATTAAAAAAGAAACCTACTTTACTTCTTCATGCTTGCTGTGGTCCATGTTCGACATTCCCACTTACATATTTATGCCCACATTTTGATGTGACAATATTTTTTAATAATTCAAATATTTATCCTAGTCAAGAATACGAAAGAAGACTTGATGAATTAAGAAAATTTCTAATTTTATTCGAAAAAGATTATGGATATAAAGTGAACTTAATTGTTCGTCTATACGATAATGAAAAATATAATGAAAGTCTTGAACCATATAAGGATATTCCAGAAGGCGGGTTAAGATGTTTTATTTGTTATGAAAAAAGAATGGATGAGGCTTATAATTATGCCTCTAAAAAGGGTTATGATTATTTCACAACTGTTATGAGTGTTTCTCGTCAAAAAAATTCTCAAAAAATTAATGAAATAGGCCAAAAATTATCACTTAAATATCCAAATACAAAATATTTTTATTCGGATTTTAAGAAAAATGATGGTGGTCTTAAGGCAAGAAATATGCGAATACATTATAATTTATATCAGCAGCTTTACTGCGGTTGCAAATATTCATATGAAAAAAGAATAGAATTCGATAAAGGGAAAAAGAATGTTTAAATTTTTGGGAAGATTATTCTTTAAACTTACAGGCTATTTACCAATGAGACTTATTTTAAGGCAACGCTACTACAAAGAAGAAGGATATAAAGTAGGGCACGGCATAAAAGGTCCAGCAATTATTATTTCAAACCACACCCATATTATGGATTATTTTGCAATGGTATTTGCCCATCCTTTCAGAAAACAAAGATGCCTTGTAAGCGAACTCATTTATCAAAAACCAATATTAGGTTTCTTCTCAAAAGTTATGGATAATATTCTTGTTCATAGAGAAAGAAGCGATCTTTCTTTTATATCGGAAGCTGAAAAGACCCTTAAAAAAGGTGGAGTTATTACTATATTTCCGGAAGGTCATCTAGTTAAAACAGGTAAATTAGATGTTTTTAAACCTTCTGTTGTTTACCTTGCACTTCGTTCTGGCGCTCCAATTATTCCTCATTACATCGAACCTCATTATTTTAAAAAAGAGAGAACAAGAATAATAATGGGAAAACCAATTTACCTTAGAGATTATTGTGATGAAGTTAATCCTAGTAGAGAAAAAGTTCAAGAATTATGCGAAATGCTTCGCAAAAAAACAAATGAACTAAAAAGAAAATTAGAATTATATAAAAGATATAGAACCCAAGATACATTAAATCCAAAAGCGATTGTTTTTGATATTGTTAGATTTGTATTAATGTTTTCAACTCCGATTGTTTTTCCAACTAAATTTCATTATGTCGAAGGCGCTAGCAAGAAAGATAGGCATATTAAAGGGAGAGGTTTAATTGTTTCTAAACATTACAATTTTTTCGATCCAACAATATTAATTATGCATTATCTATCGAGAAGATCTCATTTAGTTATTGCTCAGGAAATGTATGAAAAACATCCATGGTTTTTCAAAAATGTTTTCACAATTGAATATCGACGTGTCGATGATGCTTCTGATCCAAAATGTTTCTTAGAAGTCATTAATATTTTAAAAGCAGATGGAGTAGTGGGCATTTATCCTGAAGGTCATATTAACAATGAACAACTTTCTACATTGCATGATGGAGCAAGTTATTTTGCTTTAATGAGCAACTCTCCAATATATGTTTATTATATGTTAAAACCATTTAAACCTTTTCATTTCAATCATGTAATGATTGGTAAGACAATTTATCCTGAACAAATTTTTGGTAAAGATAACCTTAAAAATAAAGAGAATATTCCTCTTTTGACAAGCATGATTAAAGACGAATTTTTATCACTAGAAAAAGAGGGTCAAAAGTACCTAAAAAAATCAAAAAATAAACAAAAAAAATGACTGATTTTTGATAAATTTTGGACATTATTTTTCAGAAAAAATTTTAAAAAAATGCATTTTTTGCTTGCGCGATATTATATATAAGGGTAATATTATACACGTTGACGTTTGCGTTGATATGCGAGGTTGCTGATACACTGACAGGCGTTGTCATGATACAGTGATCAGGTAATTCGCATTGAGTAATTCGTCGAAAGCCTGAAAAAAATTATCAAGGAGGAACATTCATGGCAAAAGTAAAATCCATTAGGGTTCGTTTGCAAGCCTATGATCACAAGATACTTGACTTAAGTGTCCAAAAGATCATTAAAGCCGCAAATGCTACTGGGGCTAAAGTTGTGGGCCCTATCCCACTCCCAACGGAGAAACAAGTTTATACGATTCTACGTGCTGTTCACAAATACAAAGATTCACGTGAACAATTCGAAATCAGAACACACAAGAGATTGATCGATATCAGCAATCCTACAAAGGAAACAGTTGAAATGCTTAGAAAGCTTGATTTACCAAGCGGAGTTGATATCGACATCAAGTTATAAGGAGGTAAGACATCATGAAACAAATCATTGGTCGTAAAATGGGCATGACAGAAGTCTTCGCTAAAGATGGCACTATGTATGCAGTAACAGTTGTCGAAGTCTTACCAAACGTTGTTACTCAAGTCAAAACACTTGAAAAAGACGGATATGCCGCTCTTCAAGTCGGATTTGAAGAAAAGAAAGAAAACAGAGTTAACAAAGCAGAACGTGGTCACTTTGCAAAAGCTAACGTTCCAGCTACAAAAGTTCTCGCTGAAATTAAAGGTGATGAACTCGCAAGCTTCAATGTTGGTGACAAAGTAACAGTCGATATGTTCAAAGCAGGAGATGTCGTTGATGTAATCGGTACTTCAAAAGGACGTGGTTACGCTGGCACAATCAAACGCTGGGGGCACAAGATTGGACCAAAAGGACACGGATCAGGCTATCACCGTGGACAAGGTTCGTTCGCTAACAACGGACGTAACAACGCACGTGTTATTCCAGGCAAGAAGATGTCTGGTCATCACGGTAATCTCTCAGCAACAATCCTCAACCTCAAAGTAGTTGAAGTAAATGCTGAAAAGAATTACATCTTAATCAAAGGCGCAGTTCCAGGACCTAAGAAATCATTAGTTACAATTCGCAGCGCTGTCAAGAAACAACTTGGACAACCAGAAGTAATTAAAGAACTTGTCGACTTAACTGCTGTCGAAGAAAAGAAAGGAGAATAGTTTATGGCTACTAAAAAGATTAGCGTTCCTGTCTATTCTCTCGCAGGAGAAAAGGTCTCCGACTTAAATCTTGATGCATCAGTATTTGGTGTAAAAGAAAATAAACAAGTCATGCATGATGCAGTTGTTGTCTACCAAGCCAACATGCGTCAAGACACCGCAAAAACTAAAAAACGCGATGAAGTTAGCGGTGGTGGTAAAAAACCATGGAGACAAAAAGGCACTGGTCGTGCAAGAGCTGGTTCAACACGTTCACCAATTTGGGTTGGTGGTGGAACAGTCTTCGGCCCAACAGGTGTTCAAAATCACAAAATCGCTCAAAACCGCAAGGAACATAGATTAGCACTTCGCTCAGCTTATTCCTTAAAGGTTAAAGAACTCATTGTTGTTGATAACTTCAAAGTTGAAAAAATCTCAACAAAAGAATTTGTCAAAACATTAAAAGTTCTAAATGCAACTGGAAAAGTTCTCGTCGTTCTCTCTGATGAAAACGATAACTTAGTTCTCAGTGCACAAAACGTTGCTAATGTTGTTGTCACATCAGTTAACAACGTCTCTGTCTATGACTTAATGTACTTCGATCACATCGTTATGGATGAAGCTACAGTCAAAGTCGTTGAAGAAAACTTAAAGGAGGGTAAATAATCATGGCAAGCAAGAAAGTCGCAAAAGCTACAAAGAAAGCCACAATTCATGATTTAGATCTCATCATTGAGCCTATTATCACTGAAAAAACCATGTCCCTCATGCAAGAACAAAACAAAGTTACACTTCGCGTTAAAGACACAGCAAACCGCGCTCAAGTTAAAAAAGCATTTGAAGCAGTATTCGGTGTCAAAGCAGTAAGCGTCAACATTATTAATGTTCCAAGCAAAGAAACCACAAGAGGCGGAAGATACAAAGGTTCAATCTCTGGTTTCAAAAAAGCAGTCGTCACTATCGCAGAAGGCGAAGCACTCGACTTATTCAAAGAATAACCTGAAACAGGGTTACACATTATAGGAGAAAAATATGTCAATAAGAACTTACAGACCGACATCCCCGTCACGTCGTAATATGACTAACTTGACGTTTGAAGAAATCACCAAATCAACTCCTGAAAAAAGTTTAACAGTTAGACTTACAAAAACTGGCGGACGTAATAACCAAGGTGTTATCACAACACGCCATATCGGTGGTGGACATAAACGTCGTTATAGAATTATCGACTTCAAACGTAATAAAGACGGAATAGTTGGCAATGTCAAAGCGATCGAATATGATCCAAACCGTAACGCAAATATCCTTCTCGTTGTTTATTTAGATGGCGAAAAGAGATACATCCTTGCTCCAAGTGGAATCAAGGTTGGAGATAAAGTTGTCTCCGGTGAAAACGTTGATATTAAAATCGGTAATGCTCTTCCATTAAAGAACATTCCAGAAGGTACATTCGTTCACAACGTTGAACTCTCACCAAAGAAAGGTGGCCAAATGTGCCGTGCCGCAGGAACAAGTGCTCAAGTACTTGGTTCAGAAGGCAAATATGTTATTCTTCGTTTAGCAAGTGGCGAAGTTAGAAAAGTTCTCGCTGAATGCCGTGCAACAATCGGTGTCGTCGGAAACGAAGACTACGCGCTCGTAAATAAAGGAAAAGCAGGAAAAACACGCTGGATGGGTGTTCGCCCAACAGTTCGTGGTTCTGTTATGAACCCTAACGATCACCCACATGGTGGTGGTGAAGGTAAGTGTCCTGTTGGTCGTGATGCACCACGTACTCCTTGGGGTAAACGTGCTCTCGGCGTTAAGACAAGACGCAACAAACAACCTTCTACGAAATTAATCGTTCGTAGAATCAATGACAAATAATGAAAGGAGAAAATGAATTATGTCACGAAGCATTAAAAAAGGACCATTCGTCGATGAATACCTTCTTAAAAAAGTTGATGCATTAAATGCTGCTAACAAAAAAGAAGTCATCAAAACTTGGTCACGTCGTTCGACCATTTTCCCATCATTTGTCGAACATACATTCGCTGTCTATAATGGACGCGAACATATCACTGTCTATGTCACAGAAGATATGGTAGGTCACAAACTTGGAGAATTTGCTCCAACAAGAACATTCAAAGGACACCACGGCAACAACGCAGAAGATAAAAAAGCTGCCGCTGGTAAATAAGGAGGTTAGTTATGGCAGAAGAAAAGAAAACTGTAGCTAAAAAGGCTCCTGCTAAAAAAGCAGCTCCAAAAGCAAAAAAGGAAGTTGCTCCAAAAGCAGAAGAACCAAAGAAAGCTAAAAAAGCCAAAGCTGAACCAGAAGTTCCAGCAAAGCCTCCTGTAACAAGTGCACGTGCAACTGCATATGATGTCCGTGTCACTCCACGTAAAGCTCGTCTTGTTATCGACTTAATCCGTGGTAAAAATGTTAATGAAGCATTAGGAATTCTTGCTAACGTTAACAAAGCCGCTTCCCCAATCGTTGCAAAAGTTGTTAAATCAGCCGCTTCAAACGCTATTAACAATTTCTCAATGAATGAAGAAGACCTCTACATTGCTGAAATCTATGCTTGTGATGGATTACGTATGAAACGTTTCCTTCCAAGAGCTAAAGGCAGTGCATCAGGATTAGTAAAAAGAACCAGCCACATCACAGTTGTGGTTAAAGAAAGATAGGAGGAAAGTACAATGGGTCAAAAAGTTAGTCCAGTTGGTATGCGTGTTGGCATCAATCGCGATTGGCATTCACGTTGGTTTGCGAACGATCAAGAATACGCTAAATTCCTTCACGAAGATATCAAGGTTCGTAAATATGTTACAAAGAATCTAAAAGATGCTCTCATTTCACACGTTGAAATTGAAAGAAGCAAAAACGATAAAGGACACGATGTCAAGGTTATGATCTTCACAGCCCGTCCAGGTGTCATTATCGGACAAGATGGCAAAAACGTTGAAAAGATCAAAAAAGATCTTTCTAAAATTGTCAAAGGTTCAAATGTGTCAGTGAATGTTGTTGAAGTCAAAAATCCTGACTTAGATGCATCACTTGTCGCACAATGGATTGCTACTGAACTTGAAAATCGTGCTTCATTTAGAACAGCACAAAAGAAAGCAATTCAACGCGTTCGTAAAGCTGGCGCTAAAGGTTGCCGTACAATGGTCTCTGGCCGTTTAGGCGGTGCTGATATCGCTCGTAGCGAAGGTTATAAAGAAGGTATTGTCCCTCTAACAACACTTCGTTCAAACATCGACTTTGCAAATGCTGAAGCAGTTACTCCTTATGGCCGTTTAGGTGTTAAGGTTTGGATTTGCCGCAGCGACAATGCAAAAGATGAGCAAAAGAACGATAGAAAAGATTCTATGAAGGGAGCAAAATAATATGTTGCAACCAAAAAGAGTTAAATACCGTCGTCCACATGGTATTAAATATGAAGGCCTTTCTAAAGGTGGAAACGAAGTTAGCTTCGGAGAATTCGGTCTTCAAGCTGTAACTGGAGCATGGGTAACAGATCGTCAAATCGAAGCTGCTCGTATTGTTCTCTCTAGATACACAAGAAAAGAAGGTAAGGTTTATGTTCGCATATTCCCACACCTTGCAAAAACTAAAAAACCAGCCGAAGTCCGTATGGGTTCCGGTAAAGGTAATCCAGAAAACTGGGTCGCCGTTGTCAAAACTGGCAGAGTCATGTTTGAAATGGGTGGTGTAAATGAAGCAGATGCTCGTGAAGCACTCCGTTTAGCCGCTTATAAGCTTCCATGCCGCTGCAAAGTTATTGCAAAAAAGGAGGAAAAGTAAATGAAAGTTAAAGAATTACGTGAACTCACTAATGAAGAGCTCAATGAAAAAATTTACTCCCTCAAAGAAGAATTATTCAATCTTCGTCGTAAAAAAGCTGTCGGTCAACTTGAACACGGTGAAGATGTAAGAAGAGTTCGCAAAGATATCGCTCGTGCCTATATGGTTAAACGCGAACGCGAACTTGGCATTAAATAAGGAGGATTGACCAATGGAAAGAAATAGAAGAACATCACTTCAAGGTGTTGTCGTATCTGACAAAATGGCTAAAACCATTGTCGTTGAAGTCGAAACTCACAAAAAACATGCCAAATATTCAAAACGTGTTAAATATTCTAATAAATATTATGCACACGATGAAAAAGGCGAAGCACATGTTGGTGATACAGTTACAATCATGGCTTGCCGTCCATTAAGCGCTCTTAAACGTTTCCGTCTTGTTAGCGTTGACAAGAAAGCTCAAGTTTCCATTAAAGTTGCTGAAGCCGAACTTGCTCTTGAAGAACAAAGCGGTGCTAATGAAGAAGTCGCTAACGATGCAAAAGCTGAATAAGGAGGAAACAAAATATGATTCAAAATGAAACAAATCTTGTTGTCGCCGATAACAGCGGTGCACGTTCAGTAAGAGTCTTCCGCTTAAAAGGTGGAAGCAATCGTAAATCTTGCGGTATTGGTGACATCGTCACATGTGCTGTCAAGGAAGCCACTCCAAATGGTCGTGTTAAAAAATCTGATATCGTTAAAGGTATCATCATTCGTACAAAACACGCCATCAACCGTCCAGATGGTTCAACAATCGCATTTGATGATAATGCTGTTGTTCTCATCGATAATGAAGGCACTCCAGTTGGAACACGTGTCTTCGGACCAGTGGCAAGAGAACTTCGTGAAAAAGGTGAAGGTGCTATGAAGATCATCTCCCTTGCTAGTGAAGTTCTATAAGGAGGACACCATATGAAAATCTTAAAAGGTGATAAAGTTGTCGTTATCGCAGGCAGCGACAAAGGCAAAGAAGGAATCGTTCAAGCGGTTTATCCTAAGCTTAACAAAGTCGTTGTTGAAGGTGTTAACGTTCATAAAGAACACAAAAAACCAACTCAAAATAACCCAGAAGGTTCAGTAGTTGATATGTATGTCCCAATCGATGCTAGCAATGTTGCTATCGTTGATCCAAAAACCAAAAAAGCTTCACGCGTAGGATATAAAGAAGAAAAGGGCAAAAAAGTCCGTATCTCCAAAGCCAGCGGAAGCAAACTTAACTAGGAGGAAGCGTCATGGCAGAAACAAAGAAACCTGCAGCAAAGTCTGCAGCAGTCAAGAAAGCTGCTGCTTCTAAACCTGCTACTAAAAAAGCTCCAGCTAAAAAAGTTGCTGAAGAAGTAGTTGAAACAAAAGTTGAAGCTGCTCCAGCAAAAAAAGCTCCAGCTAAAAAAGTTTCCACAGGAAACAAGGTTCGTAAAGAATCAACAAGACTTCTCGACAAATATGAAAACGAAGTCAAGAAAGCATTAATGGAAAAATACCATTATAAATCAATAATGGAAGTTCCACATCTTGAAAAAATCGTTATCAATATCGGTGTCGGTGAAGCAATTAGCAACGCCAAACTTCTCGAAGAAAGCGTTAATGAACTTGGTCTTATTACTGGTCAACACCCAGTTACAACAAAAGCCAAAAAATCAATCGCTACATTCAAACTTCGTGAAGGACAAGCAATTGGTTGCAAAGTCACACTTCGTGGTGTTCGCATGTACGAATTCTACGATCGTCTCGTCTCAATCGCACTTCCACGTGTTAGAGACTTCCGTGGTGTAAGTAAGAATGCATTTGATGGTCATGGTAATTACACTCTTGGCGTCAAAGAACAACTTATCTTCCCAGAAATTGACTATGATAAGGTCAGCAAAATTAGAGGAATGGACATCGTCGTTGTAACATCTGCAAAGACTGATGAAGAAGCCTATAGCTTACTTGAAGCCTTAGGAATGCCATTCCATAGATAATAGGAGGAACATACAATGGCAAAAACTAGTATGAAGGTCAAATGTGCAAGACCTAAAAAGTTCAAAGTTCGTGAATATACTCGTTGTGAACGTTGTGGACGTCCTCACTCTGTCTATTCAAAATTTCATTTATGTCGTGTCTGCCTTCGTGAATTAGCCTATAAAGGCGAAATTCCAGGTATGAAGAAATCATCTTGGTAATAAGGAGGTAAAATAATTATGATGACAGATCCAATTGCAGATATGCTCACCAGAATTCGTAACGCTAATGCATTACGTTATGCCTCTGTTAGCATGCCATCAAGCAAAATGAAAGTCGAAATCGCCAGAATTCTTCTCGATGAAGGATTCATCAGTGATTTCAAAGTCGAAGGTGATGTTAAGAAAGTTCTTACCATTTCCTTGAAATACGCTCCAAACGGAACACGTATTATCACAAATTTAAAGAAAATTTCAAAACCAGGTCTTCGCGTTAACGTCAAAGCTGATAAGCTTCCACGTGTTCTTGGAGGTCTTGGTGTCGCCATTATTTCTACAAGTAAAGGAGTCGTAAGCGATAAAACTGCTCGCACATTAGGTGTTGGTGGTGAAGTACTTGCTTACGTTTGGTAATTATTATGTCAAGAATTGGTTTAAAAGTTATCAAAGTCCCAGAAGGCGTTACATTTGAAAAAAATGGTGAAATTATGACAGTTAAAGGACCTAAGGGTTCACTTACTGTTAGAATTCCTGAAGTTATTGATGTGAAAATTGAAAATAATGAAATTCATTGCTCACGTCATAATGAAGAAAAGCACACAAAACAATTACATGGTACAACTCGTGCAAACCTCAATGACGCAATCGTCGGTGTTACACATGGCTTTGTAAAGGAACTCGTTATCGTTGGTATTGGTTATCGTGCTAGCATGAGAGGCGACTCAATCGTCATGAACGTTGGTTATTCTCATGAAATCGTCATTAAACCAGAACCAAATTCAAAGATTTCTTGCAAATCCGCAACTGAAATTGTTGTTGAAGGTATTTCCAAACAAGCAGTTGGCCAAACAGCAGCATTGATTCGTGCAACTCGTGAACCAGAACCTTATAATGGTAAAGGTGTCATGTATAAAGGCGAACATATCATCCGTAAGGAAGGTAAACGCGCTGGTGCTGGTAAGTAAAGGAGTGAAGTAGTATTATGATTAAAAAAGAATCTAAAAACGCAATCCGCGTTCGCAAACACGCTCGTGTTCGTGCAAAAATCTCTGGCACTCCTGATTGCCCACGTCTTGTTGTCTTCCGTTCAAATAAACACATTGAATGCCAAGTTATTGATGACACTAAAGGTGTTACATTAGCCGCCGCTTCAAGCGTTGCAATGAAACTTGAAAATGGAAGCAACATTGATGCAGCAAAATTAGTTGGTGCTGAAGTTGCTAAAAAATGTTTAGCTAAAAACATTGACAAGGTTGTATTCGATCGTGGTGGTTATGTCTATCATGGTCGCGTCGCAGCTCTTGCTGATGCCGCTCGTGAAGGCGGATTAAAATTCTAAGGAGAACAAACATGGAAGAAAAAGTAGTAAATACCCCTGAAGCTCCAAAAGCTGAAGAAGTTAAAAAAGAAGCTGCTCCTGAAGTTGCTCCTGAAAAGAAAGAAAACCGCCCACATGGTGATCGCCCACGCGGTCGTCGTGATGATCGCAAAGGTGGCCGTCGTCCACGCGCTGACGAACCAAAAGAATACGAAGAAGTCGTTGTCGACATCAATCGTATTGCTAAAACCGTCAAAGGTGGTCGTAGAATGCGCTTCTCCGCATTAGTTGTCATCGGAAATAAGAAAGGCAAATTCGGATTTGGAACCGGAAAAGCCGCTGAAGTCCCAGATGCAATTAAGAAAGCTCTTGAAGCAGCAAAACGCAACACATTCGAAATCCATATTGTTAAGAAAGGCGCAACAATTGCCCATGAAACAGTTGGAAACTTCGGTGCTTGCCACGTATTCCTCAAACCAGCTCCTGAAGGTACAGGAATTATCGCTGGTGGTCCAGTTCGTGCTATTCTCGAACTCGCCGGAATTCGTAATGTCACTTCAAAAGTATATGGTTCACGTGCTCCAATCAATATTATCCGTGCAACCACAAATGGTTTAACTGGTTTAAAATCTTATGCCGAAGTTCAAACACTTCGTGGCAAAGCTGAAAATAAATAATAACTAGCAAACACCAAAAATAAATTTAAGGGAGGTGCAATTATGAAACTTAATGAACTCGAACATGCCAAAGGCGCTAAGACAAAATCTTACCGCAAGGGTCGTGGCGTTGGATCTGGTAACGGTAAAAACTCCGGTACTGGTAATAAAGGACAAAAATCTCGTTCCGGTGGTTTAAAAGCCCCAGGATTTGAAGGTGGACAAACTCCTTTATATCGTCGTCTTCCTAAATTTGGTTTCAAAAATAGTTCTCATGTCGAATATGCTATCGTTAACATTTCAAGTTTAAATATGTTTAAAGATGGCACAGTTGTTACTCCAGCATTATTAATCGAAAAAGGTCTCGTCAAAAAAGAATATGACGGAATTAAAATTCTCGGTAATGGCGAACTTAAAGCCAAACTTACTGTTAAAGCAAATAAGTTCTCCAAGAGTGCTGAAAAAGCAATCGTTGATGCTGGTGGAACTGTTGAGGTACTCTAATTTATGAAAAAAATCGCCTCAATCTTCAAAAACAAAGAAATCGTAAATCGTATTTTCTTTACGCTTATGATTCTTCTTGTTATCCGTATTGGTGCGGCGATTACCGTTCCAGGAGTAACACCACAGGGCGACTTCTCGGATGCGCTTAGCAGTGCAAACGCAGTTGCTCTTATGGATCTCCTCGGAGGTGGTGCATTATCAAATTTCTCCATCTTCGCTCTCGGAGTATCTCCATATATTACCGCTCAGATTATCATCCAACTTTTACAAAAGGATGTTCTTCCTGCCTTAACTGAACTTACAAAACAAGGTCAATATGGTAGAAAGAAAACTGAGATGGCAACAAGATACTTGACCTTAATGCTTGGAGCTGTCCAAGCATATGGCATAATCAAAACCATGGAAAATAGTGAATATATCGCTATTAACATGGAACTTAATTTCTGGACATATGCCTACATTGTTACACTTATGCTCGCAGGAGCTATGACAGTAATGTGGCTAGGTGACCAAATCACTGAAAAAGGTCTTGGAAATGGTATTTCCGTTATTATTTTTGCTGGATGTATTAGAAGTCTTCCAATTCAAATCTCTACAGCCTTCAAGAGATGGATAGGAACAGGAGAGATGTATAAAGAAACAACAGCCTTAGTTAAAGGTTCGTTCCAATTCGCATTATATATTCTTGCTTTCTTATTAATTCTTGCATTCGTTGTATTCATTGAATTGTCAGTTAGAAAAATTCCAGTTCAACATAGCGGAAAAAGCGGCGGACAAACATCTTCGATGGCAAAAGCTAGCTTCTTGCCTATCAAATTAAATTCCGCCGGTGTCATTCCTGTAATCTTTGCGTCATCAATATTGATGGCACCAAGTGTTATCGCTTCATTTATTACAAGTGATACAAGTGCAGAATGGCTAAAAATATTCTCAATTAGTGAAACCTTCACGATGCCGTGGTTTGACGGTTCCACTTGGGAAATGCCTTGGGGGTTATTAATTTATATAACTCTCATCCTACTCTTTGCATTCTTCTATGCATCGATTCAAATTGATCCTGAAACTCTTGCGGAAAACTTCCGTAAAAACGGTTCTTACATTCCAGGTATTCGTCCTGGTAATGAAACAGAAAGATATGTTAAGAAAGTTGTTAATCGCGTGACATGTATTGGTGCTATTGCACTTGCATTTATCGCTGCATTACCAGTTATTCTTACATTATCAGGCATATTTGGTAGCAACTCTTCTCTCGCTATTGGGGGAACAGGTCTTATCATCGCCGTTGGTGTTTCAATCGAAATTATGAATCAAATTGATGGCTTGCTTGCTGGAAAAACATTTGATGAAGTTCAAGCAACAGCCGGAAGGGGATAATTATGAAAAAACTTAACATGATTATTATGGGTCCACCTGGAGCAGGTAAAGGAACTCAAGCAAAGAAAATTATCGCGAGATACAATATACCACATATTTCTACAGGAGATATGTTCCGCGAGGCAATGGAAGAGGGAACACCTCTAGGTTTACTTGCCAAGAAGTATATTAATGACGGTCATTTGGTTCCAGATGATGTCACGATTGGTCTTGTTAAAGAAAGACTTTCAAAAGATGACTGCGCAAACGGTTATCTTCTTGATGGATTTCCAAGAACAATTCCTCAAGCAGAAGCTCTCGATAAACTTGCTGCCGAAATTGGTCGTGAAATCTCTGTTGTCATAAGCATTGACACTCCAAAAGAAGAACTTATTCGTCGTATTACCGGTCGCCTTGTTTGCAAAAATTGTGGCGCTCCATATCACAAAGAAACTCGTAAACCAAAAGTACCTGGTATTTGTGATATCTGTGGTGGAGAACTTGTTCAACGCCCAGACGACAATAAAGAAGCTCTTGAAGTTCGTCTTGCTCATTATGACAAGCAAACCAAACCTCTTCTTGAATATTATGAAAAGAAAGGGCTTGTGCACACATTAGACGGCAAAAAAGGTGTAGATGCTCTTATGGATGATATCGAAAAAATCCTGGAGGCTTAATTTGTGATCATCATAAAATCGCAAAGAGAAATAGAACTAATGGCCAAGGCTGGTCATGTTGTCGGACTCGTATTTAAGGGTATTGAAGACAAGATCAAGCCTGGCCTAAGCACACAAGATATCGCTGATATGTGCGAGAAGATTATTAGGGACAATGGTGCCTATCCAACCTTCTTAAATTATCAAGGATATCCAGGTGCTGTATGTGTCTCAGTCAATGATGAACTCGTGCATGGAATTCCTTCCAAACACAGAATTCTCAAAGAAGGAGATATCGTATCAGTTGACGTTGGTGCAACTCTAAATGGTTATGTTGGCGATGCCTGTCGCACTTACCCGGTTGGAATTTGCCAGGAGAAAGCACTTCGTCTAATCAAAGTTACTGAAGAAAGTTTCTTTGAAGGAGTGAAGCACGCTCGTCCAGGTGCTCACTTAGGTGATATTTCTCACGCAATACAAGAATATTGCGAATCGCGTGGTTATTCCCTTCCACGTGAATATACTGGACATGGGGTTGGCTCTCATCTTCATGAAGATCCTTATATCCCAAATTATGGAGCTCCTGGCACAGGCCCAGTGCTCAAAGAGGGTATGACTCTTGCTATCGAACCAATGGTTGCCGAAGGGCACTTCGCCGTTCGTGTAATGAAAGATGGCTGGACAGCAAGAATGAAAGATGGCAAATTATCTAGCCATTATGAAAATTCCATCGTTATTACGAAGGATGGATATGAAATTCTAACCAAGTAAAAGGAGGATATTCTAATGGCAAAAGATGGCGTCATCGAGGTGGAAGCGACTGTCGTTGAGACTTTACCAAACGCAATGTTTAAGGTAAAGCTTGAAAACGGCGTCGTAATTCTTGCCTGCGTTTCTGGTAAAATCCGCATGCATTACATTCGCATCTTACCAGGCGATAGAGTTACCGTCGAAATTTCACCGTATGATTTAACACGCGGGCGTATCACATTTAGATACAAAAATTAAATGTAGCAATGGCTACTTGGAGGAAATTTTATGAAAGTACGACCTTCAGTCAAACCTATGTGCGACAAGTGCAAAGTTATCAAACGCCATGGCAAAATCATGGTTATTTGTGAAAATCCAAAGCACAAACAACGCCAAGGTTAATTAAATAGGAGGAACAAAATTTTATGGCACGTATTGTCGGGGTTGATATCCCAAATGATAAGCGCGTTGTTGTTTCCATCACATACATCTTTGGTATCGGAAATACAACTGCCCGTAAAATATGCAAAGCTGCAAAAGTTGATGAAGATATTCGCGTTAAGAATTTAACAGAAGAACAATTATCCGCTCTTCGTCAAGAAATTGCAAAATACAAAGTTGAAGGTGACTTACGTCGTGAAGTCGCTTTAAATATCAAACGTTTAACCGAAATTGGTTGCTACCGTGGTATGAGACACCGCAAAGGCTTACCAGTTCGTGGACAACGTACAAGAACAAATGCCCGTACTCGTAAGGGTAAACGTAAAACCATCGCCAACAAGAAAGTGGCGACACAAGGTTAATGAAAGGAGCATAGTATCATGGCAACCAAAACTACTGCACGTAAGAAAAAAATTAAACGTGCTTTTACCAAAGGAACTGCGCATGTCCACAGCACCTTCAATAACACAATCGTTACAATCTCTGATGAACAAGGAAATGTTATTTCTTGGTCTTCAGCAGGTGCATTAGGCTTCAAAGGCGCTAAAAAATCAACACCATTCGCCGCTCAATTAGCTGGTGAAGCTGCTGCTAAAGTAGCATTTGATCAAGGTCTTCGCACTGTTGACGTAAACGTTAAAGGTCCAGGACCTGGTCGTGAAAGCGCAGTCCGCGCTCTTGCTACAGCTGGCTTACAAGTTCTTTCCATTACTGATACTACACCAGTACCACATAATGGATGCCGCCCACCAAAAAGACCACGCGGCTAATATTTGGAGGATCTAATTATGTCAAATTTAGCAAAACCATTCGAACGAACTTCCTTTAAAGTCGCGAAAGTTGATGAAACTACCAATTATGGTAAATTCGTCATTGAACCTCTAGAAAGAGGCTATGGATTAACAATCGGTAATTCTCTTCGTAGAATTTTACTTTCTTCACTTCCAGGCGCTAGCGTTTATAGCGTTGAAATTGAAGGAGCACAACATGAATTCTCTGCTCTTCCAGGCATTGAAGAAGACGTTACAGGAATCGTATTAAATTTAAAAGACTTAGTTCTTAAAATTGATGACGATGACAATGCACCAAAAGTTCTTACAGTTTCTGTCAAAGGACCAAAAGTTGTTACAGCAGGTGATTTAGAACTTCCTGCTCTTACAAGTGTTGTCAATAAAGATCTCGTTATTGCTCATGTTGCCGAAGGTGGTTCGCTAAATATGAATATCTATGCCCGTAATGGTCGTGGATATGTTACTAGTGATGCGAATAAACCAAGTCGCACACAAGCTAAAGAAAGAATTATTAGTTCTGCAGGCGCTACAATAGCTACAGATTCTAATTATTCACCAGTTGTTCGTGCATCTTACAGTGTTGAACCAACACGTGTTGGTCACGATTCAAAATATGACCGCTTAACAATTGAAGTTTGGACAAACGGAAGTATGCTTCCACAACGCGCTCTTGCTTTAGCGGCTCAAATGTTAATATTCAACTTAGAACCATTCGTTGATCTTGAAAAAACTGTTGCAGATTTATCAATGAACAAAGAAGAAGTGAAAGTTGAAGAAAACAAATTTGAAAATACTCCTATTGAAGAACTCGATCTCTCTGTTAGAAGCTATAACTGCTTAAAGAGAGCCGCGATTTCTACAGTAGCGGAACTCACTCAAAAAACCGAAGATGAAATGATGAAAGTCAGAAATCTTGGTAAAAAATCACTTAAGGAAGTCAAGGAAAAACTTGCTGAAAACGGCTTAAGTTTCCGTGATTATATCCCAGAATAAGGAGATAAGAAATGGCAGCTCAAGGACGTAAAAATGTTCATGGTAAAACCGGTGTTCGCTTTAAAGCCGCTTATACCAAATCAAAACATGAAAATAAATTAAGAACTCTTGCCACAACATTAGTTATGGAAGAACGCGTTACTGTTACAAGCGGTATGGTTAAAGAATTAAAATCATTAGCCGACCACTTAGTTACTCTTGCCAAACGTGGTGACTTGCACGCTCGTCGTCAAGCCGCTAGTGTTCTTCGTTCAGGTGAAGCAGTTAGCAAACTCTTCAGCGAACTTGGACCACGCTTTGCTTCACGTAATGGCGGTTATACCCGCGCTTTAAAAGCCGGATTCCGTCGTGGCGATAATGCACAAGTCGTAATGGTTAGTTACGTTGATTAATTATTAATTTATTAGAATAAAATATTGAGGCATTCTTGAAAGAGTGTCTCTTTATTTTTGTTTATATTATCTATATAATAGTTTTTAATTGGGAGGAAAAAATTATGTTTATTTATGATGATTTATTACCTGTAGGAGCAATTATCGGAATTATTGCTGGTGCAGCCGTATTACTTATTATTTTAATTATAGTTATTTGGTATATTTCAACGATGAATAAAATCCGTCGTTTGGGAGTTAAAGTTGATGAAGCTGAAAGCGGCATCGATGTTGCTTTAACAAAAAGATTTGATCTTCTTACAAAAGAAGTCGCTGTTGTTAAAGGATATGCTAAACACGAAGCAGAAACACTTGAAAAGGTTATTGCTATACGTCAACCTTCAAAAGGCGCTTCAATGGAAGAAAAATCCGCTTTTAGTGGTGAACTTAACAAAGCTTTTGATTCAATCAATATTGTTATGGAAAAATATCCAGAATTAAAAGCAAATCAAAATTTCTTAATGTTACAAAACCAAGTTTTCGATGTTGAAGAACAACTTCAAGCTTCAAGAAGACTTTATAATTCAAATGTAAGTAATTACAACACAACAATTATTACATTCCCTAATAGCATTGTTGCCAAAAATATTAATGCTACAAAACGTGATTTCTTCGAAGCTGAAGAAAGCAAACGTCAAGACGTTAAAATTGAATTTTAATGAATAAAATTGAAGAATTCGAACAAATAAGAAAACAAAGAGCAAAAAAAGTTAAACTATTTTTAGGATTCGGAATAGGCCTCTTAGCAACAGCAGTTATACTTTTCATTACTTTGTTTGCATTATCTTTAACAATTGAACCAATTGTTGTTTTAGTTATGTTTGGCATTGCAGTGGTAATGGGCGCAAGCGGAATAGTTTTACTGATTCTTGCGGCTGTTTATTCTGCAAAATGGGCTAATTTCTTTAAAAAGGAAGTAGTTAAAGAATTAATGCTTAATGAATATCCAAACGGATTATATAACCCAAATAAAGGTATTGACCAAGAATTATTCTTTACTCCTTCATTTTTTCATAAACCTGATATATATAATTCAAACGATTATTTGAAAGCGATATATGAGGATGTCGTTATTGAATCAGCGGATTATATACTTCAAGATAGACATAGAGATAGTAAAGGACACGTTACTTATAGCACATACGCTAAAGGAAGATTTTTGTGCTTATCATTTGTAAGAAGTTTCGAAAATGTTGTTAAAGTAACTGAAAAGAGTGGTTTATTTAATTTCAATTTCTCGGCAGAATATAAAAAGATAGAACTTGAATCAGTTGACTTTAATAAAAAATTCTTAACATTATCCACGGATGATCAAGCAGCATTTTTTATTCTCACACCTCAAATACAAGAAGAAATGCTAAGACTTGAAAAATGTTTCAGTGGTGGAATTTATTTCTGTTTTTTAAAGAATCATTTATTTATTGCTATTAACAATAATGCTGATTCATATTCATCAAGCGTCTTTAAACCACTTAATAATGATGGTTTAAAGAAGATAATTGATGAAATAAACATTCCAAAAAGATTTATTGATGCATTTAAATTAAATAGAGAAAAATTTAATATGCCAACAGGAAATACCAGCATTTAAATATATGAAAAAGCGTTGTTTATTATTAATTATTCCTTTAATCTTTTCTATCGCTAGTTGTGAAACCTCATCTAGTAGCATCATAAGCACGATGATTTCACGTGATGATAGTGATTCTTCATCAAATGATTCTTCTACTAGTGAAAATTCAAATACTAGTACATCCATTGATAGTTCTTTATCAAACGATAGTTCAAGCGAATCATTTACAACATCTATTAATTTAGATGAATTAGTTGAATTAGAAATTAATCAACGCAGCATTGATACAAATTTTGGTTATTATGATACAGGCAATAGCGGCAATGAATATACTGGGCAATATAAAACAGTTGATAATTATCGCTTTTCCTACTATTTAGCGGTTAATTCTTATGATGGATTTATAGAATTACTTCCATATATTAAATCAAAAGAAGATGGCACTATTAGCGGAAGCTTCTTAAATTACGATTCAATTACTAATATTCATCATATAGATATATCTTATAAAACTGATACCACAAGTAGTGAAGATGGAATAAAAGTATTTTATGGTAGAAATTATCCATTAATAAATTCCTATTCAAAACCTTGTGTAAACTCATTTGAAACTATTTCATTAGAACTTAATTTTGCTAATTATTTCCGCGTTGAAGCGGTTAATGAGAATTTAACAATAGAATCAATTAATATTTTCTATAAAAAAGAAGAAAGTAGACCAATAGAAAAGGTTGGAATTAATGACAATAATTACCGCATTTCTCCAATTGTTTATGAAGAAGAACTAGTAAGCGGTGAATCATCAATAGAGATTCCAACTGAAATTAAAGAAACTAATGGAAAATATACCGTTTTATCATCAAAGACATTAACTTATTATGAACAAGACGATGTAATTAGCGGTAAATATAGTGTCGAAGAAGCAAGTATTGTTGATCCATTTGATGTAATTTCTTATAGAATTGCATTTGGTGAATATCCACCTAATTATGGAACAAGCATCCCTTCTTATTTTGGAAAATATGGAAGACGCATTTCTAAACGATATACAAGGACAGATGGTTATGTTAATGCTGTGCCTGGAATCGTTGATGCACCATTATTTAATGAGCTTGGTTATTATGAACTAGATATCGCTTTAAAAGGCGATGATAGTTATGGTAGAAGTAGAGGGACAGGTCGTGTTGTTTTCTTTTACGCCGGAATAAATCAAGAAGGCTATGAAAACGACATTTACGCTGTTTATACTGATGACCATTACGCAACATTTCAAGAATATTTGGGTTTTGGTTTTTCAGATAAATTTGACGCTCAAACAACAAGAACTGGTTATTGTTGGTCAAAAGCAATTACTTTACAGAGGTAAGTTATTTATTATGATTATTTATGAATTGCAAAACAATTATTTTTAATTTACAAATTTTAACATATGTAGATTCTTATCGTTTCTTTTTAATTCCATAAATGAAACTAGCTGCTGTTTAGAACAAATTGTTATTAGCAATAATGAAAGATGCTCACCAATTTTAAAACAAATTTATCACAATGAATAAGTTCTTTTTGTTATAATTAATATGTATAAATGAAAGGAATATTTTATGAATTCAAAATACTGCAAAGATTTTGAATTAGGTTTTTCACCTCTAACAGTGTGTGAAGAAGCTTCTAGATGTTTATTATGTTTAGATGCGCCTTGTTCAAAAGCTTGTCCTGCCGGAACTTGTCCGGATAAATTTATTCGTTCAGTAAGATTTAGAAATTTTAAAGGCGCTGCTGAAACGATTCGTGAAAATAATGCTCTTGGAGCGATATGTGCGCGTGTATGCCCAACTGAAAAATATTGTCAAAAAGGTTGTTCAAGAAGTGGAATAGATCGCCCAATTGATATTGGCCGTATTCAAAGATTTGTCACAGATTATGAAGAATCGTTAAAAATGGAAATTCTTGAATCCGGAAAAGATAATGGAAAAGCTGTTGTGCTTGTTGGAAGTGGCCCAGCTAGTTTACAAGCAGCTGTGTCTTTTAGAAAACTAGGCTATAAAGTTGATGTATATGAGAAGGAAAATGTGCTTGGTGGTATGCTACGTCTTATTCCTGAATATAGACTCCCTGATCATATTGTTGATAAAGAAATTGAAAGAATTGAAAAACTTGGTGTTAATTACTTTTTAAATAAAGAAGTTGGCAAAGACATTTCTATGGAAGAATTAAAAAATAAATATGATGCAGTTGTTGTTGCTGTTGGTTATTCCTATGGAAAAATGTTACCGATGTTTAAAGATTCTAATATTGCTTCGACTGCGGTTGATTTTTTAAGAGAAGTTAAATCTAAAAAAGGCGATGTAAAAGTTGAGGATAATGTTCTTGTTATCGGCGGTGGAGATGTCGCAATGGATGTTGTAACAACTTTAAAACTCTTAAATGTTAATCATGTTACCGATGTTGTTTATGAAAAATTCGATGAATTTAAAGCGAGCAAAAAAGAACTTGAAGGCGCTCAAAAAATGGGTGTTACAATCATCGATGGCTATATGCCAATTTCTATTGAAGATAATGTCGTCACATTTGCTCATCGAGAAATTAAATCCGAATTAAGAATTAAAGCAGATAAAATTATTCTTGCTGTTGGTCAATATCCTGATGTAAATGGTTTAGGCATTGAACTAGTCAAAAACGAAGTTAATACAGGAAGAAATTATTTTACAAATGACCCTAAAGTATTTGTCTGTGGTGATATTGCTCATTCAAGATTTGATAAAACAGTCGTTGGTGGAGTTAGAACCGGCAAAGAAGTTGCTTTATATGTTGATATGATTTTAGGAGGTAAATAAAATGGTTAAAAAAGATTTATCTATAGATTTCCTTGGTGTTCATTTCGAAAACCCATTTTGTCTTTCTTCTTCACCTGTTGGTAACTGCTATGATATGTGTAAAAAAGCATATGAAACAGGTTGGGGCGGTGTTGTCTTTAAAACAATAGGACCTAAATCATACTTTATTGATGAGGTTTCTCCTAGATTTGACAAATTAAATAAAGAAAACACACCATTTGTCGGCTTTAAAAATATGGAGCAAATCGCAGAGCATAGTTTAGAAGAAAATCTTCGCGATTTAAGAAAACTTAAAGAAGAATTTCCAAATAAAGTTTTAATTGCTTCAATTATGGGCAATGACGAACAAACATGGACCGATCTCGCAAGAATGGTGGAAGAAGCTGGAGCGGATATGATTGAAATGAATTTATCATGTCCTCAAATGACTTCTCATGCGATGGGAAGCGATGTTGGAACTAACGCGGAATTATGTAAAAAATATTGCCAAGCAGTTAAACATGGAAGCAAACTTCCAATGATGGCTAAAATGACTCCAAATATTACAGATATGGTGCCAGTAGCGATAGCTTGTTTAGAAGGTGGCGCTGACGGAATTGCCGCAATTAACACAATCAAATCCTGTAATATTGATCTTGATAAAAAAGTTGGTCTTCCAATTGTAGATGGAAAATCCGCAATATCAGGATATTCAGGAAAAGCTGTAAAACCAGTTGCGCTTCGTTTCTTACAACAAATGCGTCAAGATCCACGTCTAAAAGATTTACAAATATCAGGTATTGGTGGTATCGAAACTTGGGAAGATGCAGCTGAATTTATATTAGTGGGTGCCTCAACTTTACAAGTTACAACCGCTATTATGCAATATGGATATCGCATTGTCGAAGAT
The DNA here is from genome assembly GCA_050874705.1 of Bacilli bacterium. GTDB lineage: Bacteria > Bacillota_I > Bacilli_A > RFN20 > CAG-826 > Fiminaster. Next base: position 29,866 of record JBNMLE010000001.1, on the reverse strand, counting down.
ATGAAGAACGGATTAATGCACTATATGGAAGAACAAGGTGTTGAACATTTGAAAAATTTAGTAGGCCTTGCAAATAAAAATATTATTCCTGCTGAAAATCTAAACCGAGATTATATTGTTAGACCAAAATTCGATTACGATAAATGCGTAAAATGTGGACGTTGTTATATTTCTTGCTATGATGGCGGACATCAAGCCATTGAATGGAATGAAGAAGAAAGAAAACCATCATGTAATGAAACTAAATGCGTTGGATGTTTGTTGTGCGGACATGTTTGCCCTGTTAATGCAATAAGTCAAGGAAAGATAAGCATTAAACCTGGTCGTAAAACCAAAACAGTAGATATTAAGTTATAAAATATGAGTGGCGCATTAAAATGTGCCACTTTTTTTGTTTGATAATAGGTGGTATTATTAAAAACATGAATAATAAAAAACAAATGGATTCTCTAACAAAGATGAAGCTTATTATGAGCATTGAATATTTGGCTATTGCTTTAGTATTTTTGGTTGTAGCAATTCTTAAATTAACTGGTGTAATGAACTCATCAGACGTTAGAGCAAAAATATTTAACTTCGTCACTTTAGCGGGTTCGGTTTGGATTATTGGTGATTTTATATGGGCCAGTGTTTCTAAAAAGAGAAAAGAAAAAGTGGATTATCTTGATAAATCATTAATGCTTCCATTAGGCATTTATCTATTTATTTATAATATGATTTCTATCATTATTTGGGATAATGCTCCTCAATGGTATAAATATGGCATGTCTGTTGCTTTTATTTACATTTTCTTAACTTATTCTTTCTTTGGCGTTTATCATTATTTCTTTCCAAATAAATCATTGATTTTAGCGGTGGAAGAAGAAAAGAAAGAACAAGAAATAGAAGCAAAAAAAACTCTTGAACAAAAACCTGAAAGCGAAACAAAAAAAGAATCAGAGAATAAAGAAAATTAAATTCTTTCCCAAGATTTAATATTAACGGATTTTATTCCAAAATTATAACATTGGCTTCCTATGTAAGGGAAAGCGTTAAGACGTATTTCAAAATAAGCAACTTCGGTTGCTTTTTCAGTCCAATAGAATTTTAGTTCTTTGTTTTTAGAATTAGCATTAATGCTACCATCTTTAAAAGCATATTTATCTAAATAATTACCATTTTTATCAAAGAAATATACATGAAGTGGATCTTTACCTTTTTCAGGTGTTTTAGAATTATTATTAACACTTGATATGCCAATTCTAATTTCTAATTTTTGTCCTTCGTGAACAAACATTGGACTTTGTAGGCCAACACCTTCATTAGCAATTTTTATTCCACCAAGTTCATCGCTATAAAAATTAGGTGATGTTTTATGATTTGTAGGACCATCATCACAAGCATTTTTATAAATATATCTCCAGTTTGATGATAATTCAGAAGTGAAATCATTGTTATACCATGAATCATTATCAGCGGATAATGTTGTTTTTAATGTAAGAGGATTTTCATAATTTTTAGGAAGATCCATTGCGTAATATCCGCATTCTAAAAGAGTTCTTCCTGTAAACCAATCATCATCTCTTTGAGTTGAAGATGAAGTTGATGTCGATGTACTTGTAGTTGTAGATGATAAACTAGTCGACGATGAACTACTTGTGGTAGTAGTAGATGTTAGTGTATTTTCGCTTATCGATGATGAATCAGTTGTAGATATGGTAGTGCCACTATTATTAGTATTTTCACTATCAGTGCAGCTCGTTAATAAAGACAATAATACCAAAGGTATAAATAAATATTTTTTCATGAAAATTATTATACTTCTTTTAAGTATTTAAAAAAAGACTTTAAAAAATAGTTAATCCATTTATTTTCAGTTATAATAAAAGTGTATAAAAAAGGAGAATTACAATGAAAAGAAATTTTAGTATTTCTAAGTTTTTGCTTTTATGCACAACGCCTTTAATAAGTATTCTTTCATCGTGTAATAATCAAGTTTCAAAAAGTGATGTTCACACTCATACTTTTAGTGAAACATATTCTTATGACAATGAATTTCATTGGAAAGAATGCACAGTAGATAAATGCACAGAGATTAGTGAAAAAGAAGCTCACATATATGATGGAGATAGTGATTCCGACTGCAATATTTGTGGTTATGTGAGAGTTGGAAAAGAAAATAAAATTGCTTTTACAATTGCTGAAAGAACATATAACCAAAAAGCACAAGGGCTTATATTAGGAAAAGATTTTTCTGTTGAATATGGAACACCAATAGTTTCTTACAAGAAGGCAGATGAAGATAATGATAAATATACATTAGAAGAACCAATTAAAGCAGGCGAATATACTGTTAAGGTTGTCGTTGAAGGAGACTCATTATACAAAACAACTTTCGCTAAAAAGAATTTTGAAATTAAGCCAATTGAATTAACTAATTTAAATTTTGTTAAAGAATTTGATGGTAATAATCACATTATAGTAACACTTGATGACACTAATGGTGTTTTAGAAGGGGACAATGTTTCAATTAACATTCGTTTAAATGATGAAAATGTTGGCCAAAAATCAATTGTGTCTCTTAAATGGGATAATCCAAACTATGATGTTCCTCTTTCAAAAGTCGCCTGTAATATTACAAAAAGAATAAATACCATCAAAATTGAAAATGCTTCTATTTATGATGGAATAATTTATAAAGGAGATTCTCTTCCGGATCCAAATCTTGAAAATACTGGTGCTCCATCAGGAACTGAATTTGAAGTTAAATATTTCAAATATGAGAATAACGGAACTTTGAAAGAAGTCGTTCTTAAAGATGTTACAAAAGAAAGTGGAAGATATCGCATCGAAATAGTAAATAAAACCGAATATCCTAACGATGTCTATCAATTTGTTAAAGACTTTGAAGTAAAAGATAACGAATAATTAAAAGCAATAGGTATTATTTTCTAAACGCAAGTACCATTGAAATGTTTTAATTGATTTAGAAAAAATAAAATATAGTAACTCAAATATAATAAAAATATTCAAATAGAGTTCGTAGCTAGTAAAGTTGAAATGTGAATGTCTCTTTTTATGAACAATCATGATTGATATTTTCATTTCGAATGATTGATTAAATAAAAATGAGTTTTATAAATTGATTTAATATACAATTTTTGTATGAAAACAAATTTTAAAAAATTTTTTATATTATTATGCACATTGCCCTTTATTTCTTCGTGTGGTAGCAATAGTGAAACAACAAGTATAAGTGGGGGAGAAAATGAAGTGAATCTTATTAATTACCTTGGTAGATATCAAAAAGAAATTGTCGATGGCAAAGAAATCATTACTTTTGCATATTCTTGCTCGGGTTTCGAAATTAAAATTAATGTAAAAAATAGTGATTATAAATTTAGTATCAATTTGTTAAATAAGCTTTCCAATCAAGATTATCAATTTGTTAATCTTTATGTAGATAATGTTTTAAGCAATAAAATTAAATTAACAAACAAATACGAAACTATTAATATTAGCGGTCTTTCTATTGGTGAACACATAATTCGTATTAATAAATTAAATGAAGTACAGTTTTCTAAAATTGGTCTTGTTGACTATGAATATGAAAATGTAGAAATTATCAATATTGATAAAAGCACAAAAAGAAAAATGGAAATATATGGTGATTCTATTTCTTGTGGTTATGGAAACTTAGCTTCATCAAATAAAGAATCATTTGCAATGGATACAGAAGACGGGATGCAAGCATATGGACAGTTATGCGCTGAAGAGCTTGACTTTGACTGCAACACCATTTCTTATAGTGGTTTAGCAATGGCTTTGTCACCATTTAATAGTGATTATAATTTATTAACAATTCATGATACTTCTGATGGCGTTAATAAATGGGATTTTAATAACTATATTCCTGAATATGTAGTGATAAATATTGGTACGAACGATAATACTGCATATAATTCTTCATCAAGTAAAGAAAAGCCAGCAAAATTAGAGTTATTTAAAAATAATTACTTAGAATTAATGGAAAAATTAAAAGACGCATACAAAGAAGTAAAATTCGTATGCGTATCAAATATGATGATAAGTATATCTAAAGATTTAATTGATGGAATTCTTGAGTCAATTAATGCTATTAATGAAAAATATGGATCTTGTGCATATTATTACGCTTTTGATACTGATAATAAAGGAGCTGATGGACATCCTGGATTGTCCGCTCATAAAAATAACGCCACTTTATTAGCGGATTTTATAACATCTTTAGATGATATTATCTAAATAAGCTTTATTTGTGGTATTATTTAACCATGATTAATGATGGTTTTTCCTTTATCGATTTTATAAATAATAAATATGATTTAAAACTATATTCTGTGTCAGAAAATAGTTATGAAAAGCTTGAAGAAGATGGTCTTCATATTTCTTTTAATCGCAGTATTAATATGATAAAAGAAAATATACTTACTCCTTTGTTTTTCAAAGAATTTTTAAAAGATTGTTCTAAAAAAGAAAAGATTGAAAAATATTGTAAAGTTGCAATCATTGATAACGGAAACATATCGCTTGTTTGTTTGTTTGATTTAGTAAAAATGATTGATATTAAAAACAAAAAAATTAACGTTGTTGATTTTATTATTCCTTTGGAATTGCTTTAATTTATTTTTAAATATTCAAGTTGTATAATTTATTCAAATATGAAAAGTCTAAAAAATTTATATAGAATCGGTCGAGGCCCAAGTTCTTCACATACAATGGGTCCTCAAAGAGCGGTTTTATATTTGAGAAATAAATATAAGAATATTAAAAGCGCAAAAATTATTTTATATGGTTCTTTATCTTTTACTGGGAAGGGACATTTAATTGATAAAGCGATTTTAGACGCTCTTAAAAATATTCCAACAGAAATTGTTTTTGATTATAAAACTAAAGTCAGTTTTCCAAATACTTTTGATGTAATTTTAACATTATCAAATGGTGAAATTATTAATAAAAGAGTTCTTTCTTTAGGCGGTGGAGCAATTTCAATTTCAGGTGAATTAGAAGAAATTGAAAAAGATATTTATCCTGAGAAGAATTTTAAAGATGTTGTTTTTTACTGCAAGAATAACGGATGTTCTATTCCTCAATATGTTGAACATTATGAAGGAAAAGATATTTGGGATTATTTATTAAAAGTTTGGAGACAAATGTGTTTAACAATTGAAAACGGACTTAAAAAAGATGGATTTTTACCAGGAAAATTGAATGTAGCAAGAAGGGCTTCAAGTTTTTTAAAACCATCAAATAAAAATGAAACAATTTTTGGAAAAGCAAATAGATTAATCGCCGCTTATGCTTTTTCTACTAATGAAGAAAACGCAAGTGGAGAAATTATAGTTACCGCTCCGACATGCGGAAGTTCAGGAACACTTCCTTCGGTACTAAAATATCTTCAAGATAAATATTCATTTTCAGATGATAAAATAATACAATCATTAGCGGTTGCTGGAGTAATAGGAAATGTTGTAAAACAAAATGCATCAATTTCTGGTGCTGAGGCAGGATGTCAAGCAGAGATTGGAACCGCTTGTTCAATGGCTGCAGGTGCTGCCGCATATTTAATGGGATTCAATATTGATCAAATAGAATATGCTGCAGAAGCTGCAATGGAACATTCACTTGGTCTTACATGTGATCCTGTTGGTGGGTATGTTCAAATTCCGTGTATTGAAAGAAATGCCGTCGCGGCGATTAAAGCTCTTGCTGCAACCAACCTTGCTGAATATGCTTTTACCTCACATCGTGTAAGTTTTGATACAATAGTAAATACAATGTATGAAACTGGAAAAGATTTGAATAAAATATATCGCGAAACATCAAAAGGCGGTTTGGCAGTTGATTACATGAAAGCCTTAAAAAATGAAAATAAAACAAAATAGAAAGAAGGACAATATATGATGGAAGTTAAATTATTTAATTCATTAACAAATAATGTTGATGTTTTAAAACCTCTTAAAGAGGGTGAGGTTTCAATATATTGTTGCGGACCAACTGTTTATGGAGACGCTCATGTTGGTAATGTTCGTCCTCCAGTTGTTTTTGATACATTAAGAAGATTTTTGGATTATATTGGATATAACGTTAAATATGTTTCTAATTTTACTGATGTTGATGACAAAATAATCAATAAAGCAATACAAGAAAACGTAAGCGAATCAGTTATTACCGATAAATATATTAAGGCCTATAAAGAAGTTTTAAAGGATTTGCATGTTAAAGAACATTATAAAAATCCAAGAGTAACTGAATATATGAACCAAATTATTAATTACATTGCTGATTTAGTTAAGGTTGGAGCAGCATATGTTATTGATGGTGATGTGTTTTTTAGAATTAGTTCGGTGAAAGATTACGGTGAACTTTCTAACATTAAAATGGATGATTTAGTAGTGGGCGCAAGAATTGATGAGAACTCTAAAAAAGAATCTCCACTAGACTTTGTTTTATGGAAAAAGACAGATCAAGGTATTCAATGGGATTCACCATGGGGAAAAGGAAGACCTGGGTGGCATACAGAATGCTGTGTTATGATTAATTCCATTTTCAAGGGAATGATTGATATTCACGGTGGTGGTTTTGATTTAAAATTCCCTCACCATGAAAATGAAATAGCTCAAGCAAAAGCTCACGATCATAACAAGATAGCAAATATTTGGGTTCATAACGGATTTGTTAATTTTGGAAATGAAAAAATGTCTAAATCATTAGGCAACGTTATTTTAGCTAAAGACGCAATCGCTAAATATGGCGGAAATCTTGTCAGACTTCTTATTCTTTCCACATACTATAGAGCACCTGTAAGTTTCACCGATGAAACTATTGAATCTACAAGAAATGAATTATCAAAAATAGAAAAAACTTATAATCAATTAGCGGTTAAAATTCAACTTCTCCATGGAAATCTAAATAAAAAAGATGTTGATATCAATGACTTTTTAGAAGTGCTTGCTAATGATTTGAATACATCAAATGCATTGACATGTTTGTTCTCAAAAATCAAAGAAGCAAATCAATTATTAAGAAAAAATCCAGCTGAACTTGAAGCATTAGAGAATGTATTTGGTCAAATTAACGCAATGTTATCAATCTTAGGCATTGTCATTGAATATCCTGTTTTAACTGAAGAACTCGAAAAAACTTATAAAGAATATTTAAGACTAAAAGCAGAAAAGAAATTCGAAGAAAGCGATAAACTTCGCGATGAATTAATCAAAGGAAAAATTATTTAATGAAAAATAGAAAATTTGAGACTAATTCCAAAAATGATATGGAAAACTATATCTACGGGAGGAATCCATTATACTCATATTTAAGTGGGAATCATATTTCAAAGGTTTATCTACAAAAAGGCTTTTTTGATAATAAAATTCTAGAAGCTTTAAAAAAAGCCCGCCTTGTTCCAATTTATGTTGATCAAGCTGTGCTAAATAAGATGACTAATAACGCTGTTCATCAAGGCGTTGTAGCGGAAGTAAAACCATTTAATTATTCTTCAATAGACGAAATTCTTTGTGCATGCAAAAAGAAATCAAATCCGCTCATACTGATTTTAGATGAAGTGAGTGACCCACATAATTTCGGGGCAATTATTAGATCATGTGACGCCTTTAATGTTGATGGAATAATTATCAAAAGCAGAAATCAAGTTCCTGTTAATATGACTGTTAGCAAAGTATCTACTGGTGCGATTGATTTTGTTAAAATTGCAAAAGTTAATAATTTAGTAAACGCAATTTCAACATTAAAAGATAATGGATTCTGGATTTATGCCGCTGATGGAAGTGGCAAAGATGATTATTCCAAATTGAAATATGATGGACCAATTGCTTTAGTACTTGGCTCTGAAGGATTTGGCATTTCAAGACTCGTTTTAGAGAATTCAGATTTTATTATTAAAATTCCAATGTATGGGCATGTGAATTCTTTAAATGTAAGTGTTGCGACTGGAATTTTATTATCTCGAATTAGAAATTAATCCACATAATGCTCCTGTTAATTTAAGGGGAGCTTATGAACAATAATTATAGTGATGAAGAACTTATTTCATTAGCAAGAACTAATGTTAAAAATAAGTTCTTTTATGATTTGCTTTTTCGGTATTTAAAGATTTATCCGATAATCGTAAATAGTGTGGCTTTAAAATTGAATTTGTATTGTAGAGATGCAGATGAATATTTACTTACATTTTATTTATCATTCGTAAATGCTTTTAAATCTTATCAAGAAAAGAAGGGAAAATTTCGTACTTATTTTAGTTTAATAATGCAAAGAAATATCACAAAAGAATTGCTAAAAGGACATTATTCAAGTGATGCTTTAGATCATTCTATCAGCCTAAATGATTCATTTAATAATGGCATCGAAAAATTAGAATGCATAGAAAACAAAAATGAAGTCACACCTGAATATTACTATGAACAAAACGAACAAACATTGTCCTTAAGAAGTGAAAGTGATTTTAACGAATTAAATTTGCAACAAAAGGTTATTTCTCTTAAATGTTCAGGATATACATATCAACAAATTGCAAAGATTCTCAACATTTCTTACTCAAAAGCTCGCAGGTTAGCTATTTCAAAAAACAATATAAAATTTAAAGATATTAATGTGAAGTTCTAGCTCATAATTTGAAAAAATATTAATTTTTTGCAATAATATTAAGTACTTTTAGGAGGAAATTATTTATGGCTGATTGTAATCATAAATGCGATGATTGTTCCGTTGATAATTGTGGCGAAAGAACAATCGAAAAAATTAAACCTCATGTTTGCTCTCATATTAAACACACCTATGCAATTATAAGTGGTAAAGGAGGAGTTGGAAAATCTCTTGTTACTTCTTTATTAGCTTCATCGTTGAATAAGAAGGGATACAAAGTCGCTGTTATTGATGCAGATGTAACAGGACCAAGCATTCCTCAAGCGTTCAGCCTTAAGGGTGAACTTGCCGAAAGCGATGATACAGCTTTATATCCTGTATTGAGTAAAAACGGCATTAAAATTATGTCCGCCAATTTGCTTCTTGAAGATAAAGAAGCGCCTATTATTTGGCGTGGCCCAATTGTTTCATCCTTTGTTCAACAACTTTATACAGATGTTATTTATGGCGATGTTGATTATATGTTAATTGATATGCCACCAGGAACAGGCGATATTCCTCTTACAGTATTCCAAATGATAAAAATAGATGGAATTATTGTTGTTTCATCTCCACAGGAACTCGTTTCCATGGTTGTCGCAAAATCATTAAATATGGCGAATATGATGAATATTCCTGTTGTTGGATTAGTTGAAAATATGGCATATATTAAATGCCCAAATTGTGATGAAAAAATTACCGTATTTGGTGATGGTAATTTTGCTAAAGAAGCCAGCAAACGCGGCTTAAATGTTTTAGCGGAAATTCCTATCGATCCTCTTCTTGCAAAAGATGTTGATAAAGGAATTATTGAAGATTATCAAACAAATGTAATGGATAATTTGATAAAAGTTTTAGAGGAAAGAAAATAATAAATATTTTATTTCTTACTTTAAAAGCATCACACAAAAGTGGTGCTTTTTTATGGAGGTATGACTATGAATCTTGAGAAAAAAGCCAAGTTTTACAAAGTTTTTAAAAGTGTCGGGCTAGTTCTATTAGGATGTTTTATTTTAGCCATGGCCGATGTTTTATTTATAATGCCTTGCAATATTGTTAATGGCGGTATTGATTCACTTGGTATTATTGTGAACCATTTTTTCAAAGATAATTTAGGTTTCGATTTATCAGATATTGTTATTGCTGGTTGTCAAATTTTGCTTTGGATTATTGGTTTAATCTTTTTAGGAAAGAAGTTTTCTTTTTATACATTATTAGGAACGCTAGCCTTTCCTGCATTTTATTCTTTGCTTTTGCGTATTAATTTTATTGATTTAGTTAAATTATCTGATTTCTATGCTAGTCACACAATTGACGGTCAATTAGATTTTGTTGTTGTTATCGTTGCAGGTATTTTTGGTGGTATTTTAAGCGGTGCAGGTGTCGCAATTACATATCTTGGCGATGGATCAACAGGCGGAACTGATGTTTTAGCTTTTCTTATCGCTAAATACACCTCAATCAAACAAGACTTAGGTGGATTATTTCTTGATACAACTATGATTATTGTTGGTTTTGTTTGTTTACAAAGTTGGGAACTTTTGTTACCTGGTATTTTAAGCGCCATTGTGGCGGCAATAGTTATAAAGAAAATATATGTTCAAAGCGATAATCCTGTAATTATGGATATTATTTGTTCTAAACCAGAAGAGGTTTCTAAATTTATTCACGAAAAATTAGACCACGCGACAACTCTTATTGAAATTGAAGGTGGCTATTCAGGAGAAAAAAGAATTTCAGTTCGAGCAATCGTATATGGTTCAGAAGCAAAAGATGTAAGAGCGTTTGTTTTTGCTATTGACCCAGCTGCATTTATATCTTCAAGTGAGGCAAATAATGTTTCTGGTGAAGGATTTGAACCGCTTAGATTTTCGCCTCGTTCATTAAAAAGAATTCTTCATCAATATGGAATTAAAACAAGAGTGGACAAGAAAAATTCTTCTGAAAACAGAAAGTCTATTGACTAGATATTTTTTGAGGGTTATGATTACAAATAAAGATGGAGTTAAAAGTTAAATAATTATGAGAAAGAAAGTTATTTTAATTTGCCCTGAATGCTTGTCAAGGAATTACACAGCGAGCAAAAAAGAGGAAGATACAACCCGTCTTGAAATAAAAAAATATTGCCCTCATTGTAACAAGATGACATTACACAAAGAGAGCAAATAGGAGGTTACTTAAATGGGAGTAAAAAAATACACTAGTGAAGTAATTAAAGAAGGCAAACGTGTTCGTTGGCCTAAGAAGGAAAAATTCTTTCCTGTATTAATTTCTGTAATTATCATTTGTGCTTTTACAGCTTTAATTCTTTCAGTTGAAGACTGGGCTGCAGGAACACTTATTGGTCAATTAAAAGATTTATTCTCAGGACTTAAAGGGGATGCTTCAGAAACAACATCCGCAGCAATTAACATTTTTAATTGGTTACATTTTTAGGAGTAGTTATTATGGCAAATTTAGCAGAAAAACATTGGTATATTGTTAATACATATTCACAACACGAAAAGAAAGTTGCTGAAAATTTAAAAAGACGTATTGAAACATTAGGTCTTCAAGATAAGATTTTTAATGTCGTTGTCGCAGAACAAGAAGTTCCAGTTATCGATAGATCAACCGGTCTTCCAAAACCTGGAAAAACAAAAATGAAAAACTTATATCCTGGTTATATCTTCGTTGAAATGATTATGGATGATAAGATTTGGTATTATGTTCGTAATACACCAGGCGTTACAGGTATTACTGGTTCCGCTGGTGGTGGTCAAAAACCAACTCCAGTTTCACGTGAAGAAATTGAACCAGTTCTCAAACGTATGAACATGATCGATGATTCAATGTATCAACACTATAATATTGGAGATCGTGTTAAAGTTATCAGCGGACCTCTTGAAGGAACAGAAGGTAAAATCGTCGCTATTGACCAAGCAACACATGTCTTCAAAGTTGAAACATTGTTCTTCGGACGTGTCACACCAGTTGATGTTGACTTCAGCGAAATTGAAAGAATCTAATAATAAATTGCATCTCGATTTGAGATGCTTTTTTATGAGCGTATTTCTTGAATTAAAGACAAGTGAATAATATTATTATTGAGATTTTGGAGGTAAGGTATGAGAAAAATTGTTTATCACGTATCAGGGTTCGATTGTCCTAATTGCGCTGCAAAAGTAGAGCGATTCTTAAACAAGGATGAAAATATCCAAGAAGCCACTATCGATTTTGCAAATGATAGACTTTATATAAATTATTTAGATAACCCATATACACTTGATGAATTAAAAGCAAAGATTAAAGAAGTGGAAAGCGATCCACTTCGAATCGAAGAAGAGAATCAAGGCGCTAGAAAAAAAGTTAAGATTATTACTAAAAAATTCATATTTAATTTATCACGAATTATTTTAGCCTCAATTTTAACAATTGCTGGCTTTTTGATTGAGCGTTTTTTAGGAGGCGAAACCTGGAACGCATATAACTGGGTTGCTAATTCCCTTTTCATCGTTTCAGCAATTTTAATGCTTTATGATATTGTTTGTAAGCTTATTCAAAATATTATTCATTTAAGAAATCCGATCGATATGAACTTATTGTTAACAATATCTTCTCTCGGTGTATTTGTGCTAGCTTTTTTAACTCATTTTAATGTTCTTGAAAGTTCAACAATAATGATTGAAATGCATGAAGGCGCAATGGTTGTTATTTTATATCAAATAGGCGAACTAATTGAAGCAATTGCAACTGGTAAATCAAAAGCTGCTATTAGCAAAGCCGTCGACTTAAGAGCGGACACTGCAAATTTAGTTTGCGATGATAAGATAGTTCAAGTTAAACCAGAAGAATTAAAAGTAGGAGATAAAATCATTGTTCGCATTGGTGAAATTATTCCTGCTGATGGCGAAATAATTGATGGACAAGGCACTCTTGATATGTCTTCATTGACAGGAGAACCTATGCCTGTTGATGCGTTAATTGGAAACAACGCAATGAGCGGTTCAATTTTAAGAAGTGGTTCAATTACAATTCGTGTTAACAAAGTATTCGCGGATTCAACTATTTCTAAAATTCTTGAACTTGTTCAATCAAGCGGTGAAAGAAAATCTAAAGCTGAAAAATTCATCGATAAATTCGCGAAAATTTATACTCCAACAGTTTTTGCAATTGGTATTTTATTTGCGGTAATTTATGGGCTTGTGACAAAACAATGGTCTGACGCTTTATTTACTGGTCTTGCAATTTTAGTAGTTTCATGTCCTTGTGCCATTGTTATTTCAGTACCTCTCGCATTCTTTGCAGGCATTGGTCTTGCGAGTAAAAGAGGCGTTGTTATTAAAGGCGCGAATTACCTCGATTCATTATGTAAGATTGGCACTTTATTTATCGATAAAACAGGCACACTTACATACGGAAATTTTGTTGTGAAACAAGTTGTTCCAAACGGGGTTAGTGAAGAAGAGTTGATGAATAGTTTATTAGCTGCCGAATCTAGATCTAATCACCCAATTGCTAAAGCAATAACTCTACATCAAAATGTTAGTGAATTAGCTTTAAAACAAGAAGACTATGAAGAAATTGCTGGTCTTGGTACAAAAACAAATAATGGTGGTCGTATCATTTTAGCGGGCAATGTCGAATTGCTCCAAAAATATAATGTTCCTGTTGAAGAAATAGATGCTGCTGGAACAGTTATTTATGTAGCAAAAGATGGTAAATTTATTGGATATATTGTTCTACAAGATGTCATTAGAGATAAAGCAAAAACGCTCATTAAAAAACTCGATGAAATGGGCATAAAAACCGTTTTGCTTTCAGGAGATAAATTGACCACTGTTAAATATGTTTCTGAACAAGTTGGAATTAAAGAATATCACGCTAAATTATTGCCACAAGATAAAACAAAATATGTCGAAGAAGCAATAGTGAATAGAAAAGACAAAAAATTAGTCGCTTTTGCAGGTGATGGTATTAACGATACTCCGTCAATTATTCGCGCTGATATTGGCTTTGCAATGGGCGGAATAGGCTCAGATGTAGCAGTGGAAAATGCTGATGTTGTCATTATGCAAGATCACCCACTTAAGATTTATGATGCTATTAAGATTTCTAAAAAAACTCGCTTTATTGCATGGTTTAATATCGTCTTTTCACTTGTAGTAAAAGCTACTGTTATCGGACTACTTATCGCAGGCGTTTTAGGCCAACACGCCATGATGATTGCCATGTTAGCGGATACTGGCTTAACGGTCTTGATGACACTTAACTCATTGTTATTAATTTATCGAAAAATTAAGTAATTAAAACATTTTATGTTTTACAATTAAATGGGCAGACAATGCTCATTTTTTTGTTGTATTAAAAATAACAATTTGATAAAATCAAATACGCATATTGCCTTGTGATGAGAGCGCATAGGCACGTGTGTATTATCGTCTTGTGGGAGGACAAACGATTTAGTCCTATTACCACGAGCACGGACAAAATTCTAAAAATGAAGGAGGAAATGTCACGTGAGTAAAAGAATCGCAAAAGTTGTGAAAATGGAACTCCCTGGTGGTGAAGCAAAACCAGGACCAAAACTAGCATCAGCCGGTGTCATCATGCCAAAATTCTGTACAGACTTTAACGCAAAGACAGCTGATCGCCGTGGTGAAATCGTTCCTGTTATCATCACAGCTTATGAAGACAAGTCACACGACTTCGTAATCAAGACTTCTCCAGTTGCAGGCTTATTGCTTAAAGCCGCTGGTATTAAGAAAGGTTCAGCTAACCCAAAAGTTATCGTTGGACATATCAGCAAAGCACAACTTAAAGAAATCGCTGAATACAAATTACCTGACTTAAATTGCGACAATGTTGAAGCAGCAATGAAAATCGTTGCCGGTTCAGCTCGTAATATGGGAATCACGATTGACGAGTAAAAATTATGAAACGTTCAAAAAATTACAGAAAAGTTGTTGAACTCGTTGACGCGAAAAAGGTTTATTCAATTGCAGAAGCATGTGAATTAGTCAAAAAGACATCAACAGTTAAGTTCGATGCAACAGTCAATGTATCATTCAATATGAACATCGACACAACAAAGGCCGACCAACAAATTAGAGGAACTCTCATTCTTCCACATGGAAATGGTAAGACCAAAAAGATTTGCGCCATTACATCAAAAGTAGAGGAAGCAAAAGCAGCCGGAGCGGATTTTGCCGGAGGTAAAGATTTACTTGAAAAAATCCAAAAAGAAAATTGGTTTGATTTCGATATCATCGTCGCCACACCAGATATGATGGGTGAACTTGGTAAAATGGGTCGTCTTCTTGGTCCAAAAGGCTTAATGCCAAACCCAAAGACAGGCACAGTTACAATGGATATCGCCAAAGCAATTAAAGAAATCAAGTTAGGTAAAGTTGAATACCGCTTAGATAAGGATGCAAATATGCACTTAGCTATTGGTCGTGTCAGCTTTAACACAAATGATCTCGTTGAGAATCTTGTGGCTCTCACTGGTACACTTGTCAAAGTTCGTCCAGCCGCAGTAAAAGGTTCTTATATTAAGACCGCAGTTGTTCATACAACAATGGGTCCAAGCATTCACTTCACATTTGAAGGAATGTAATTAACTCTCAGGAGCACAATATACCATAGACAGCAACGGCCACGGGGCTTAATCATGTTGCCCAGGTAATTATTCCCAAGTATATTGAGTTTCTCAAAACAATTTACAAAGGAGGTAGAACTATGAATCCAGTCACTCTCGAATCAAAGAAAGCGATTGTTAGCCAAATCACAAAATCAATCGAAGAATGTTCTTCAATGGTTGTTGTCGAATATCGTGGTCTTACAGTTGCTCAAATCAGTGAACTTCGAAAGGCTTTAAAAGCGGTTGATGCTACATTCAATGTCTACAAAAACACACTTGTTCAAAAGGCAAGCGATAATCTTGGACATAAAGAATTAGATCAATACCTCACTGGCAGTAATGCATATGTCTTCTCCAGCGACACAACAGGAATGCCAAAAGTTCTTACTAAATTTGCTAAGAAAAACGATAAACTCGTTCTCAAAGCAGGATTAGTAGAAGGCAAATTTGTTGATGGCAATGGTGTAAAAGAAGTTGCAAAACTACCAAACCGCGAAGGATTAATATCCATGTTCTTATCGTGCTTGCAAGCACCTATCCGCAGTTTCGCTTGCACAGTCAAAGCAGTAGCGGATAGCAAAAATTAATGCCTAATTAGGAGGAAAATATTATGGCAAAGTTAACAAAAGAAGAAATCATTGCTTCCTTAAAGGAAATGACTGTTCTTGAACTCAATGAACTCGTTAAAGCAGTTGAAGAAGAATTCGGTGTTACAGCCGCTGCCCCAGTTGCAGTTTCCGCTGCACCAGCAGAAGAAGAAGTCAAAGCTGGACCAACCGAAGTTTCATTAGTCCTCAAAGCAGTTGGTGGTGCAAAAGTTGCAGTCATCAAAGCTGTTCAAGCCATCACAGGTTTAGGACTTATGGATGCTAAGAAATTAGTTGATACTGCACCATGCAATATCAAAGAACACATCTCACCAGTCGAAGCTGAAGAACACAAGAAAGCTCTTGTTGCAGCTGGTGCTGAAGTTGAAATTAAATAATCAACTTTTAATCTAGTTTTCCAATGGCAAATTCACATTATTACATTAACGATGCATCTTTAGGTTCAAAACCAAGAGAAATTTCTTATGTAATTAATGATCATAAATTTACATTGGAATCAGACATTGGTGTCTTTTCTAAAAATGGGTTAGATAAGGGAACGGAGATTTTACTTAAAGCTCTTATCCCTCTAACCCTTAAGGGAAAGATGCTTGACATAGGATGCGGAATAGGCCCAATAGGCTTAACTTTGGCTTATTTCTCTCCATCATTGAACGTAACTTGTTCAGATGTCAATACGCGCGCTCTTGCATTATGTAAGAAGAACGCACAAAAGCTCGCGTTAAGCCAACGAGTCACCTGCCTTCAAAGTGACATCTATGTAGAGATTGAAGGATTATATGATTCAATTGTGAGCAATCCGCCGATAAGGGCTGGTAAAAAGGTTACATATGCCATTTACATCGGTGCGAAATCTCATTTAATTGATGGCGGTTCACTATATGTTGTTGTGCGAAAAGCACAAGGTGCATTATCCGTCAAAGCATATCTAGAAGAAATATTCACTAATTGTGAAATATTATCGAGAAGCAAAGGATATTATGTCCTTAAAGCAACAAAAGTGAATTAATGAAAAGGAGCCATTACATGAGCAATACTTACAAAAATTATCCATTATTACCAAATAATAGAATCAACTTTTCTAAAATATCTGGTAATTTGGAATTACCTAACTTGGTAGAAATCCAAACTGATTCCTATCAATGGTTCCTTGAGAAAGGCATTGACGAAGTCATGAAAGAAGTCTTCCCAATTGCCAACTATAATGACAATGTATTTGTCGAATATGTCTCAAGTGAATTAAAAGAACCAAAGCACAATTATTTAGATTGCAAAGCACACGGTTACACCTATCAAGCACAACTTTATGCTGTCTTAAGACTTAGAAATACTATTAATGGTGTTTTAAAAGATCACAGTGTCTTCATGGGAGATATTCCATTAATGACCAATAGTGGTACTTTTATTGTTAATGGTGCTGAACGTGTTATTGTTAGCCAAATTGTTCGTTCTCCAGGTGCTTATATTAGCAAAACTCTTGATAAATCAGGACGTTATGTTTTTAATGCTGATTTAATTCCAACAAGAGGTTCTTGGTTAGAATTTGAAACAGATCAAAAAGGATTGATCAATGTTCGCATCGACCGTCAAAAGAAGATGCCAGTTACAATTCTTTTAAAAGCTCTCGGTTTAGATAACCAAAAACTTTTAGAGAAATTATTTGGCAACAATGAAATGCTTGAAAATACTATTGAAAAAGATGAAGAAACTGATTCACCTCAAAAAGCTTTAGTCACAATTTTCAAAAAGATTAAACCAGGTGAACCAATTACTGATGAAGGTATTAGCAATTTCTTAATCCAAAAATTCTTTGATCATCGCCGTTATGATATCGGCTCAGCAGGACGTTTCAAATGCCGCAACAAACTCGGCATTTATAACCGTTTAGCAGGTCGCTATCTTGCTGAAAATTTAGTCGATGAAAACGGCGAAATTCTTTATAAGAAAGGCGATTATCTTTCTAAAGAAGATGTTCAAAAATTAATGGACGCCGAAGTGTTTGAAAATGGTGCACATGAAAAAGTTATTAAAGCAAATCCTGCTTTAGTGGAATCTTTGATTCGCACAGCCCCTAAGGGTAAAGGCGATGAAAAGACTAAAAATGAACTTGCCCAAACATTCTCTGGCAAAGTCAACATGATTAAAGTCTATGTTGATGACAAGATGGACAAAGTCGAAAACATCATTGGTACAGATTTAAATCTTACTATTGAATGGATGGCTTTCTCCGATATTATTGCTTTATTCTCATATTTAATGAATATCATGGCCGGATTTGGCGATGTTGATGATATCGATAATTTAGGTAACCGTCGCATTAGATGCGTTGGTGAACTTGTTCAAAATCAATTCAGATTAGGTCTTTCTAAGATGGTCAAGACTGTCCAACAAAAGATGTCTATTACTGATCTTGAAAGCGCAACAGTTCAATCACTTATCAATATCAAACCATTAACAAGTTCAATTCGTGAATTCTTTGCTACCAACCAACTTTCACAAGTTATGGACCAAGTTAATCCACTTTCAGAATTAACTAACAAGCGTCGTATTTCCGCTTTAGGTCATGGTGGCATTACTCGTGAACGTGCATCGATGGCTATTCGTGACGTTCACCCAACTCACTATGGTCGTATTTGTCCAATTGAAACTCCTGAAGGTCAAAACATTGGACTTATCTCTAACTTAGCATCTTATGCTAAAGTTAATAAATATGGCTTTATTGAAACTCCTTATCGTATCGTTAAGAAAGATGAAAATGGTTCACGTGTTACTGATGAAACTGAATATCTTTCCGCTGATATGGAAAAGGATCATTATATTGCTGAAGATAGCGTTCATTTAGATGAAAATGGATATATCACTGATAAAGAAGTCATTGCACGTCACAACGGTGAAAACGTTGTCATTGATAGTTCACTTATCGATTATATGGACGTTTCACCAAAACAAGTTGTTTCAATTGCTTCAGCCTGTATTCCATTCCTTGAAAACGACGATGCTAAACGTGCTCTTATGGGTGCTAACATGCAACGTCAAGCTCTCCCATTATTAAGACCAACTGCTCCATATGTTGGAACAGGTCTTGAATATAAGATTGCTAAAGATGCCGGTCTTGCAGTTGTTGCCGCAAGCGATGGTGTAGTTAAATATGTTGATAGCCAAGTCATTCGCGTAAAAGAAGGAAAATACGTGCGCGAATATAAATTACAAAAATTTGAAAGAAGTAACCAAGGTACTTGCATTAACCAAAAAGCCATTGTTAAAGTTGGCGATGAAGTTAAAAAAGGCCAAATCCTTGCCGATGGACCAGCAATGGAAAATGGTGATCTTGCATTAGGTCAAAACGTTACCGTTGCCTTCATGACTTGGGATGGTTATAACTACGAAGATGCTGTCATCATGTCTGAAAGACTTGTCAAAGATGACACATATACTTCAATTCATATTGAAGAACACATTCTTGATTGTCGTGATACAAAACTTGGACCAGAAGAAATTACCCGTGATATTCCAAACGTCAAAGAATCTGCAAAAGCATTCTTAGACGCCAATGGTATTGTTACAATTGGTACAGAAGTCCGCGAAGGCGATATTCTTGTTGGTAAAGTTACACCTAAAGGCGAAAGCGAACAACAATCACCAGAAGAAAAACTTCTCATGGCTATTTTTGCCGAAAAGACAAAAGACATGAAAGATTCTTCTATGAGAGTTCCACATGGTGGTGCTGGTATTGTTCTCGATGTTAAAGTTTTCTCACTTGAAAATGGTGATGAACTTCCACACGGCGTTAAGAAATCAGTTCACGTCTTTATCGCTCAAAAACGTAAAATTTCTGAAGGTGATAAGATGTCTGGACGTCATGGTAACAAAGGTGTTATTTCTCGCATCTTACCAGTTGAAGATATGCCATTCTTAGCTGATGGTACTCCAGTTGATATTATGCTTAACCCACTCGGCGTTCCATCACGTATGAACATCGGTCAAATTCTTGAAATGCATTTAGGCCTTGCATGTAAGAAACTTGGACTTAAAGTTGCAACTCCTGTTTTTGACGGAATTTCAAATGAAGAAATCTTTGATTTAATGAAACAAGCTCAAATCGCACCAGATGGTAAAACTATTCTTTATGATGGTCGTACTGGTGAAAGATTTGACGAAAGAATTTCTGTCGGCGTTATGTATATGATTAAACTTGTACACATGGTCGATGATAAACTTCACGCTCGTTCCGTTGGACCATATAGCTTAGTTACACAACAACCACTTGGTGGTAAAGCTCAAAATGGTGGTCAAAGATTTGGTGAAATGGAAGTTTGGGCACTTGAAGCTTATGGCGCTGCCCATACATTACAAGAAATTCTTACAATTAAATCAGATGATAGAGTCGGTCGCCGCAAAGCATACGAGTCTATTATTAAAGGAATCGACATTCCTAAACCAAGTATTCCAGAAGCATTTAATGTTCTTATTAAAGAACTTAAAGGTCTTTGCCTTAATGTCGAACTTCTCGATGAAAATGGTTCAATTATCGATACAAACGCAATTGCAACTGAAGCTCGTCAAGAAGAAAGAAAAATTAATACAGTCATTCGTAATCTCACCGGTGCCAGCAAGCACGATGATGATCTCGATTCTTCAAATGCCAACATGTATGACATTGATGAAGAATTAACAATTAAATAAGGAGGTATTGATATATGTTTGATGTTAAAAATTTATCAGCAATCAAAGTTGGTCTTGCCTCTCCTGAAGAGATTCGTGCATGGTCACATGGTGAAGTTACAAAAGCTGAAACAATCAACTATCGTAGCCAAAAGCCAGAACCAGATGGTTTATTCTGTGAAAAAATCTTTGGTCCTAGCAAAGACTACGAATGTCACTGTGGAAAATATAAAAAGATTAAAGATGCAGGCCGCGTTTGCGAAAAATGTGGTGTTGAAGTTATTTCCAAAGATGCAAGACGTGAAAGAATGGGTCATATTGAACTTGTTTCTCCATGTACACATATTTGGTATTTAAAAGGAATTCCAAGCCGCATCGGCTTACTACTTGATGTTCCACCAAAACAAGTAGAAGAAGTGACATATTTTATCGCTCATATTTGCCTTAATCCAGGAACAAGCAAAATCTTAAAATACCGTCAATTCTTAGACGAAAAGAATGCACGTGAAGTATTTAGAGATGTAATTAATTGTGAAATCATGGATGTTATCGCAGATGATAACGATAAAGAAAAAGCTAATTTATATCTTGAAAACATGGCCAACCAAGAAGAAGCATTTGACTTCTTATCTGTTTCAAAATTCATTAGCAAATATACACACGCTGAATTCGGAGAAGGCGCTGAAGCTATTAAGCATTTACTTGCTGATCTTAGCAAATATCCTGAAGTTACACCTGAAGGAGAAGAAAGACGCACATATCTTCAAATTGAACATGACAAAATTGTTCTTGAAATTGAAAAATCAGTTGGCCAAAAACGCGCTAAAGCGGTTAAACGTCTTGAAGTTGTTGACGCATTCCTTAATTCACATAATAAACCTGAATGGATGGTTCTTGATGTTATTCCAGTAATACCACCAGATCTCCGTCCAATGCTTCAACTCGATGGCGGACGTTTTGCTGCCTCTGACTTAAATGATCTTTATAGAAGAGTTATTACTCGTAATGCTCGTCTTAAAAAGATGATCGATTTAAATGCGCCAAACGTTATCTTGATGAATGGTCGTCGTATGCTTCAAGAAGCAGTCGATGCTCTTATTGATAACGGACGCCGCAATAAACCTGTTCAAGGCGCAAACGGACGTGCATTGAAATCATTAAGTTCAGGATTAAAAGGTAAACAAGGTCGCTTTAGACAAAACCTTCTTGGTAAACGTGTTGACTATTCAGGTCGTTCAGTTATTGCTGTTGGACCAGATCTAAAGATGTATCAATGCGGTCTTCCAAGAGAAATGGCAATCCAATTATTACGCCCATATATTATTAATATTTTGATTAAACGTGGCATTGCAAGTGCTCACCAAACAGCTCAAAAGATTATTGATAATTATGAGCCAGTTGTATTTGATATTGTTGAAGAAATCATTTCTGATCATCCAGTATTACTTAACCGTGCTCCTACACTTCACCGTTTAGGTATTCAAGCATTCCAACCGAAACTAGTTGAAGGACGCGCAATTCGTCTTCACCCACTTGTTTGTGCTGGATTTAATGCTGACTTCGATGGTGACCAAATGGCTGTTCACCTACCACTTTGTAAAGAAGCACAACAAGAAGCACTTGAACTCATGCTTGCTTCAAATAATATTCTTGGACCTAAAGATGGAAAACCTATCGTTACTCCATCACAAGATATGGTTCTTGGAAATTATTATTTGACACTTGAAGAAACAAAAGAAACTCTTCTTGCTCGCGCTGAAAGACGTAAAGCAAAAGGTGATATTGAAGAATACGAATTATTTGAACTTTATGGCAATGCCGAAGGCAAAGTATTCCGTAATATCGATGAAGTAATTATGGCTTATCAAACAAAACAAGCCCACTTACATACTCGTATTGCAATTCGTGCTTCAAGTTTAAATAAGACTGGTTTCACAGAAGAAATGAATCATTCTTACTTATTAACAACTGTTGGAAAAGTGATTTTTAACCTTATTTTCCCATCAGATTTCCCATATTTGAATTCTCCAGATAAACGCAACTTAAAAGGTGATTTACCTGAATTCTTCGTTCCTTACGGAACAAATATTGCAGAGGAAATTCACAAACGTCCTTTGAATTCTCCATTTAAGAAGAAAGACCTCGGAAATATTATTGATGAAGTCTATCATCGCTATGGTACTTCAAAGACATCTGCAGTCCTTGATAAGATGAAAGACCAAGGATTTAAATATTCCACAACTGCAGGATTTACAATTTCATTCACCGATGTTCCTTTATTAAATGATAAAGAAGAACTCATTAAAGGTGGTGATGAACAAGTCTTAAAACTTAACAAACTTTATGATAAAGGTCTTCTCACTGAAGAAGAACACCATAAAGAAGTGTGTAATGTTTGGACAAATGTTCTTGACCAAGTTAAGAAAGATCTCACAACTCAATTTGATAAAGATAAACGTAATCCTATCTATATGATGAGTGATTCCGGAGCTCGTGGATCAATTTCTAACTTAACACAACTTTCAGGTATGCGTGGTTTGATGCAAAATCCTAAAGGTGAAACAATTGAACTTCCAATTAAGTCATGCTTCCGCGAAGGTATGACAGTTGCTGAATACTTTATTGCTACTCACGGTGCCCGTAAGGGTGGCGCTGATACAGCCTTAAAGACAGCTGACTCTGGATATTTAACACGTCGTCTTGTCGACGTTAGCCAAGATGTCATTGTTCGTGAAGATGATTGCCATACTGACCATGGCTTCGTAGTTCGTGCAATTAAAGATGATGTTAAAAACATCGTTGTTGTGCCATTATATGACCGTTTGGTTGGTAGATTTGCACTCCGTGATATTATCAATCCTAATACAGGAGAAGTTATCGTTCGTGGAAATACAATGATCGACGAAAAACTTGCAAAAGATATTGTCGATGCTGGTATTGAAGAAGTCGAAATTCGCTCCTTATTCGGATGTCAAACAAAAAATGGTGTTTGCGTACACTGTTATGGCCGCAACCTTGCGACTGGTGAAGTCGTTAAAGTTGGTGAAGCTGTTGGTATTATGGCTGCTCAATCCATTGGTGAACCTGGTACACAATTAACAATGCGTACATTTAACTCCGGTGGTGTTGCTGGTAGCGATATTACAAGTGGTCTTCCACGTGTTCAAGAACTTGTTGAAGCACGTAATCCAAAAGGTGAAGCTCTTATTTCTGAAATTGATGGTGAAGTTATTTCTGTTTCTGAAAACAATGGTAAATTCACATTCACAGTTTCAAATGAACAAGAACCTAAACCAAAAGAATTCGTATCTTCATTCGGCGCTCGTCCATGTGTTAAAGAAGGCGACTTTGTCAAAGCTGGTTCTAAGTTAACTGAAGGCGCTATTGCACCTAAGAAACTTCTTGAAGTTAGCTCAAAACTCGATGTTGAGAATTATATTCTTTCTGAAATTCAAAAAGTTTATCGTGAACAATCAATTTCTATTTCTGATAAACATATTGAAGTTATTGTCAAACAAATGCTTAAGAAAGTTGTTATCGCTGATAGTGGTGATACAACATTATCTCCAGGCACAAAAGTTGATATTGAAGAATTTACAGCACGAAATGAAGACGCTATCTTCAATGGCAAAAAACCTGCAATTGGACATCAACTTATTCTTGGTATTACAAAAGCCGCTCTTGAAACAAAATCATTCTTGTCAGCTGCAAGCTTCCAAGAAACAACAAGAGTTCTTACAGATGCCGCTATTAAAGAGAAAGTCGATCCTCTCCATGGCTTAAAAGAAAATGTTATTACTGGTAAATTAATTCCTGCTGGTGATGGCTTATTCACTGAAGAACAAGAATATGAACATGTCAAAGACTTTACAGTTGCTGGCAAAATGAAACAAGTTAAACAACAATATATCGAAGCTCACGATAGAGCAGATGAAATTGAATAATTTGTAAAATAACTTTAAGTACCATTCATCTTTGAGTGGTACTTTTTGTATTGTTATATTTGAATAACAATGATAAAATACACAAAGCAAAAAAGGAGGCTAATAAAATGAATATTAAAAAATTATTAAGAACATTAGTTTTATTGCCAATTGTTACGATGATATCAAGCTGTGAAAGCAATACTCCTTCTCCTGAAAATCAAAGAAAATTTCATGACCAGGATGAAACTATCACAATGAGAGACGTCATTAAAAAAGGTGAAAAGCAAGGATATCCAGCACCTTCTGTCGGTGATACACGGGTATTCGTTGTGCCAGTAGAATTTACAGATTATCCTGCCGAAGAACTTGGTAAATATTACAATTCTGAAACAAAAAATAGCAAAGCATACCGTCATGATGATTCAACTGCAACTGGACGTGGTGCTGATAATGCATTAGAAGATATTAGAAAAGTATTCTTTGGCGAACCAGAAGAAACAATGTGGCATTCACTTTCTTCTTATTATAAATCTACAAGTTATGGCAAATTGAATTTTAACGGTATTGTCGCTCCATGGTTTCAAGCTTATACAAACGCTTTTACAATGAAGCCTGTAAGCGCAAAAGAATTTGGACAAACATCAACTGCTGCTCAACTTGCTCAAAACATTTTGTCCTATTATAGTGATGATGACATGGCAAAATATGCTATTTTCAAAGATGAAAATGGTAATCAAATGTTTAAAAGTGGTGCAGAATTCTTACAATATTTTGATTCTGATAAAGATGGATGTTTTGATGTAATCGAAATGGTCTATAGTGCACCATATTATGCAACATATAAAAATGAAAAAGGTGAAGATGTTGCAATTGATAACGAAATTTTCTGGGCATATTGTGGTGGAACAACTACTGAAGGCGACGTCAAGAAACCTCGTTTATCTAAATGGAATTTCCAATCTTATTACACATGCTTTGAAGGCGGCGTATTTGATGAAGGTAAGTGGCGTCCATGGACATGTGAAGAAATTTCTTCTGGAGTAGCAAAAGTTGATGGACACACAATCATTCACGAAACAGGTCACGCTTTAGGCTTAACTGACTATTATAACTATGATTATGATAATAAAGTTAACCCAATTGCTAGCGTTGATATGATGGCCTATAACGTTGGTGATCATAACTCCTATTCTAAATCATTATTAGGATGGACTGATCCTGTTGTTGTAACTGGCCCAACAACTGTTACAGTTAATTCATTTACAAGAACTGGTGACTGCATTATGGTTCCATATCGTGGCTATTTTAAGGACAATGATAAAGGTAATACATTCTTCACTGAATATCTTGCAATTGAATATTACACACCAGAAGGAGTAAATACCCTTGATAGCCAACAAGCATATGCTGGATCATATCCAATTTGTCCAACTGAACCAGGTATTAAGGTATATCACATTGACTCCAGACTTGGAATTTATGATTATTCTAGCAGTGCAACTGGAGAATCAAGCAGTGGAAAATTCCTTGGATATACAAACACAATTCTTAATACTTCATCATCTCAAATTGTTAAGACCGGAAACGAAAACACTGGTTCAAGAACAGTTAAAAAGGATGATGGTACATACAATTGGTTAATTGAATATATCTCACAAACAGGAAAAACTGTTCTTCAAGTTAAAAACGATAATATGTTCTATGAAGGCGATTCATTCGGTTATGATACATACAAAGATTATAAATTTAATTCCGGAAATAAATTTGGATTTAAATTTACAATTGATAGCATCACTGATGATTCCGCTACATTAACATTCTTATACGCTTAATCAAATAGCTACCCGCTAATAAAAGTGGGTAGCTTTTTTCATATATTAGAAATATAAATATTTTGTTTGACACTATTAAATATATTGGTATAATTTCTTTTAGTTGCGCATGGCCCTAGAGGTCTTATTATTTACGGATAATAAAGACACACCGGGTAATGTGTGCATAATAGTATTCATTGAAAGGAGGACAATCAATGCCAACTATTAACCAATTAGTTAAAAACGGTCGTTCTCGTGCTGTTAAAAAATCAAAAACTCCTGCTCTTGGAAAAAGATGGAATTCTCTAAGAAGCCGTGAGACTGATCAACCTTCAGCTCAAAAAAGAGGCGTTTGCACCCGTGTCGGAACAATGACACCTAAGAAACCAAACTCCGCTCTTCGTAAATACGCTCGTGTTCGTTTATCAAACGGATATGAAGTTACGGCCTATATCGGTGGTGAAGGACACAACTTACAAGAACACTCCACAGTTATTATTCGTGGTGGACGTGTTAAAGATTTACCAGGTGTTCGTTACCATATCGTTCGCGGTACTCTTGATTGCGCAGGTATTGAAAAGAGACGTCAAGGACGTTCCTTATACGGTACTAAGAAACCAAAAGCCGCAAAATAATTTAGAAAGGAGAATTTAATATGCCACGTAAAGGATGTGTTGCAAAACGTGAAGTGTTGCCTGATCCAATGTATCAAAGCAAGCTCGTTACACGTTTAATTAACCGCATTATGATTGATGGTAAAAGAGGAACTGCTCAAACTATTCTCTATAATGCATTTAAGAAAATTGAAAAAACAACAGGCAAACCAGCAATGGACGTCTTTGCAACTGCTATAAAAAACATTATGCCAGAAGTCGAACTCAAAGTTCGCCGTATTGGTTCCGCTAACTATCAAGTCCCAGTTGAAGTTACATCTGAAAGAAAAGTTACACTCGGACTTCGTTGGTTAGTTACATATGCTCGCCTTAGAAACGAAAAATCAATGGAAGAAAAGCTTGCTGCTGAAATCATTGATGCTGCAAACGGAACAGGCGCATCTGTTAAGAAAAGAGAGGATACGCACAAAATGGCCGAAGCCAACAAAGCGTATGCTCATTATCGCTGGTAGGAGTTTATATTTATGTCACGTGAATATGATTTAGTTCATACCAGAAACATCGGTATCATGGCTCACATCGATGCCGGTAAAACAACAACAACCGAAAGAATTCTTTACTTCACAGGTAAAATTCATAAAATCGGAGAAGTCCATGAAGGCGCTGCTACAATGGACTGGATGGCCCAAGAACAAGAAAGAGGTATTACAATTACTTCAGCTGCTACAACAGCTTTCTGGAAGGGCAATCGTATCAACATCATCGATACTCCGGGGCACGTCGACTTCACAGTAGAAGTTGAACGTTCACTTCGTGTTCTTGATGGTGCTGTTACAGTTCTCGATGGAAAAAACGGTGTTGAACCTCAAACAGAAACAGTTTGGAGACAAGGTACAAAATATGGTGTTCCACGTATTGTATTTGTTAACAAACTTGATGCTATTGGTGCTGACTTCGATATGTGTGTCGCATCACTTCACGAACGCTTAGCCGCTAACGCTGAAGCAGTTCAATATCCAATTGGTCTTGAAAGTCATTTTATCGGCGTTATCGATATTATTGAAAGAAAAGCCTGGATGTATCATAGCGATAAGGATGAAGCTCCAACCGAAGCTCCAATTCCAGCAGAATATGCTGAAAAAGTTGAGACATTACGTCAAAAATTACTTGAAGCACTTGCAGCATTTGATGATGATCTTATGATGCTTGTCCTCGATGGAGAAGATGTCCCAATCGATATGATTAAAAAGACAATTCGTAAAGCTGTCTTAACTGGTGAATTCTTCCCAGTATTCTGTGGATCTGCTTACAAAAACAAAGGTATTCAATTACTCCTTGATGGTGTTATTGATTACTTACCAAGCCCTATCGACATTCAACCAGCAGTTGGTGAAGATGAAGATGGAAACAAGGTTGCATGTATCCCAGATGATAACGAACCACTCCGTGCATTAGCATTTAAGATTGCTACTGACCCATTTATTGGTCGTTTAGCTTATGTCCGTATTTATTCCGGAACATTAAAAAGTGGTTCATATGTTCTTAACTCCACAAAAGGAAACAAAGAACGTATTGCTCGTGTTGTCTTAATGCACTCTAACCATAGACAAGAAGTCGATGCTCTCCATGCTGGTGATATCGGTGCTGTTGTTGGACTTAAAAATACAACAACTGGTGATACATTATGTGATGAAGATCATCCATTAATTCTTGAAAAAATGGAATTCCCAGAACCAGTTATTGAAGAAGCTGTTGAACCAAAATCAAAAGCTGATCAAGAAAAGATGGGAATTGCCCTTCAAAAATTAGCTGAAGAAGACCCAACATTCAAAGTACATACAAATACTGAAACAGGTCAAACAATTATCGCTGGTGTTGGTGAACTTCACCTCGACATTATTGTTGATCGTATGCGCCGCGAATTTGGTGTCCAAGTTAACGTTGGTACTCCACAAGTCGGATACCGCGAAACAATTCGTCAATCAGCTGAATGCGAAGGTAAATACATTAAACAATCAGGTGGCCGTGGACAATATGGTCACGTTTGGATTCGCTTTGAACCTAACCCAGGCAAAGGCTTTGAATTCGTCGATGCCGTTGTTGGTGGTTCAGTTCCAAGAGAATATATCAAACCAACACAAGATGGACTTGAAGACGCTTTAAATAGAGGTCTTGTTGCTGGATATCCAGTTATCGATATTAAAGCTACATTATTCGATGGTTCTAGCCACGATGTCGATAGTAGTGAAGCCGCTTATAAAATCGCTGCTTCCATGGCTCTTAAAGAAGCCGCTAAAAAATGTAATCCAGTCATTCTTGAACCTATTATGAAGGTTGAAGTCACAGTCCCAGAACAATATTATGGTGATGTCATTGGTGATATCTCTCGTCGTAGAGGTAGCATGACTGGCGAATCACAAAGAGGAAATGCTAAAATCGTTGAAGCAGAAGTACCATTAGCAGAAATGTTTGGTTATGTTACTGCTTTACGTAGCTTCACTCAAGGACGCGGCAACTACACAATGCAATTTGATCATTATGGAGAATGCCCAAGATTCGTCCAAGAAGAAATTATTAAAAAATCAGGAATGAGCAATAGATAATTTCTATAACACTATTGTGTTGATTTTCTGAAAAACTTGCTATATTATGTTTTCGTTGAATTAATCACGAAAATTAACAGGAGGAAATTCAATTTATGGCAAAACAAAAATTCGATAGAAGCAAACCACACTTAAATATTGGTACTATCGGTCACGTTGACCATGGTAAAACAACATTAACTGCTGCTATCACAAAATTCCTTTCAAAAGAAGGTGGAGCTGTAGCCAAAGCATATGATGAAATCGATGCTGCTCCAGAAGAAAAGGCTCGTGGTATTACAATTAACACTGCTCACATTGAGTACGAAACAGAAAAACGCCACTATGCACACGTTGACTGCCCGGGACACGCTGAC